>DATAAG010000552.1:0-42979 GCA_036260235.1 Longimicrobium sp. | reverse complement strand
GCTCAACGTGGCGTTCACGCGCGGATTCGTGGCGTCGCAGGCGTTCGTGGACCGGTACGCGTCGCAGGGGGAAAGCATTTCGACGCTGCTCCCGGCGCAGGCCAGCGAGGGCCTGACGTTTCAGCCCTCGCACCCCCAGGCTGCCGAGGCGCTGGCGTGGATGGGGTTCAAGGCGCGCGCGGCCATCCTGGGTGTGCTGGACGAAGCGCTGAACGATCCTGAGGCGCAGGTGCGCGTGATCGCCTACGACTTCGACCTGCCCGACGTCTTCAGCCGCCTGCAGCAGCTGGGCTCGCGGCTCAGGATCATCATCGACGACTCGGAGGCGCACGGAAACGCCAAGTCGGCCGAGACGGCGGCGGCGGCGCAGCTGTCCGCGTCGGCCGGCGCCGGGAACGTGAAGCGGCAGCACCTGGGCAAGCTGCAGCACAACAAGACCATCGTGGTCGACGGCCCCAACGTGCAGGCGGTGGTGTGCGGGTCAACGAACTTCTCGTGGCGCGGCTGGTACGTGCAGAACAACAATGCGATGGTTCTGCGCGGCAAGGGGCCGGTCGGGGTGTTCACGGCCGCGTTCGAGAACTACTGGGCGCACGGCGAGGTGCAGGGCTTTGGCGCGACCGCGTCCGCCACCTGGCAGGACGCCGGGCTGGACGGCATCGACGCGCAGGTCACGTTCTCGCCGCACGTGGGCACCAACCAGGCGCTGTCGCACGTCGCCGACGACATCAAGACCGCGACCTCCAGCCTGTTCTTCTCGCTCGCCTTCCTGGACCAGACGCCCGGGCCGATCGAGCAGGCCATCGCGGCCGTGATGGCGAACCCCGACGTGTTCGTCTACGGCATCTCCGACCGCGAAGACGACAGGCTGGCGCTGCTCAGGCCGGGCGGCAAAGAGGTCATCGTGAGCCCCGGCGCCCTGGCCGGGAACGTGCCCGAGCCGTTCAGGCGCGAGCCCACCGGGGGCGCGGGCATTCGCATGCACCACAAGTTCGTGGTGATCGACTTCGACAAGCCCACCGCGCGCGTCTACATGGGCTCGCACAACTTCTCGTCCGCCGCGGACACCCAGAACGGGGAGAACCTGGTGCTCGTGCGCGACCGCCGCGTGGCCACGTCGTACATGATCGAGGCGGTGCGCATCTGCGACCATTACCACTTCCGCGACGCCCAGCAGACGTCTGCGGACCTGGTCCTCGCCAGGCCGCCGCAGAACCCGGGTGAGCAGCCCTGGTGGGCGTCCCAGTACTCCGACCCGGAAAAGATCCTCGCCCGCGAGCTGTTCTCGTGACGGTGTACGGTCAAGGGGGACGGCCGCTGAATGCTGCCGGCAGGTCATGCCCACGCGGAGAACGCGGAGGAACGAAAAAGGCCCTCACTCTCACCGTCGCCGGCAACCATCGACGGGCCGCAGCAGGCGGGAGGCCGCGACTGGTGGAAGATCGACGACGGCGCGGGGATGACCGGCTGGTCCAGCAGCCAGGTCCTGGGCCCCGCCTGACCGATCGCGTGAATGCAGACCGGCCGCGCGCGCCGCGGGGCGCCCATCATCCTGATGGTGGACGCCGCGGCCATGTACGCGGCCGGCCTCGCTTTCTACCAGGCCGCCAACGGCGTCCGGTTGACCGACCACGTGCCCGCCGGCTACCTGTCGGGCTGGCCCGGTCAGGACAGGATCTCGACGTACCCGTCCGTTCCATGCACGCGGATCCGCTGGCCGTCCCGGATCAGCCGGGTGGCGTGCTCCACGCCGACGACAGCGGGCAGGCCGTACTCCCGCGCGATCACCGCGCCGTGGGTCATCAGGCCTCCCACCTCGGTCACCAGGCCCTTGATCGCGACGAACAGGGGCGTCCAGCTGGGGTCCGTGAAGGCGGTGACCAGGATGTCGCCCGGTTCGAGATCGGCCTGCGCCATGTCCAGGATGACGCGGGCCCGCCCCTCGACCGTCCCGGCGGAAACCGGCAAGCCGACCAGCGCGCCGGCCGGCAGGTTGTCGCGCCGGTACGCCCCGGAGACGGCCTCGCCATCCGACGTGAGCACCCGGGGCGGCGTGAGCGCCTGGTATGACCGGAACGCGTCCTTGCGCTCGCGGATGAGCTGGTCATCTACCCGATTCGTGCGCACGATGTCCTCGAGCTCCTCGAAGCGGAGATAGAAGATGTCTTCCGTCTCGCGTAGCACGCCGGTCTGCGCGAGGCGCCCGGCTTCTTCCAGCAACGCCTGCTTGTAGACGAAGTAGCGGCTGACCATGCCGTACTTCGGATATTCCCGGTACCCGGCAAAGGTGCGGACACGGTCGATCATCCGCTTCGTCTCTTCGGCCTTTTGCTCCCCGTCCGGCAGGGCCCGCAGGCGCTCCAGCACCTCCTGCTCCTTCTTCCACGCCTCCCGCCGCCCCTGCTCGAAGCGCCGCTGGCCTTCGCCCGGCTCGAAGTTGCGGACGTTGCCGAGGAGCAGCGGCACGAGCGTGGTGGGGCGCTCGCTCCAGCGCGGCCGCGTGATGTCGATCTCGCCGACGCAGCGCATGCCGTACCGGTCGAGCCAGCCCCGGATGGCGTCTCGCGCTTCCCGCCCGCCCGGGAGCCCGGGCAGCTCGTCCAAGAACCCGTCGTCCTCCACCTGCTGCAGAAACGCCACGACTTCATGATGCGGGCGGATCACGTCGGCGACGTCCAGGAGCGCCAGCCCCATCTCCGACGTGACGTTGTGGGGAACGGACTGCGTGAGCACGTCCGCGGCGTTCGTCTCCCCCAGCCACGCCTGCAGCCGCTCGTTGAGCCACCAGGCGGCCTCCATCCCCGTCATGATTACCCGGCGGCTTTGCGGATCGTGCAGGACCCGCCTCAGCTCCTGGATGTCGGCCAGGATGAAGTCGAGCAGCGCCGGTCCGGACCTGTCCCGGACGTCGCGCTTCGCGGTGGCGATGGAGGCCTGGGTGCGCGCGATCAGCTCGTCGACGAGGGCTGGATCGGGCTCGATCGGGGCCTCCCCGCTGCTGGGCGGTGTCCAGGCGGGCCCCTCGTCCGGGAGGGACGGGATGAAGTCGCAGCGGTCGAGGACCGTCTGCACCGCGTCCCCGATCAGCGGATCGGACTTCCACATCATCTCCATGAGTCCCGCGCGGCTCGCCGGCGAAGCCAGGATCTGCGTAACGTCGACGAACAGCCGCCCGCCGGCTTCGGCCATGGGCCGCGGGGTCGTCATCTGCCAGAAGGAGAGCCCCAGCGGTTTCATGGGGTCGGTCATCATCTGCTGATGGCCGACGGAGATGTAGACGTGGTTCTCCCCGTCATCCGTCACGGGGATGGGAAAGAGCGTCGTGATCGGCCGGCTCTGGACGATGTGGAAATCGTCGTCCGCCAGGCACCATTCGATGTCCTGCGGGCGGCCGAAGTGCGCCTCGATCCGCCGGGCCAGCTCCACGAGCCGCACGGCCCGCGCGTCCGTCAGCGCGGGCTCGTCCTGCCGCTCCAGCTCGATCGCCTGTTCCTCCGTCCCCCCCGCCGGCGCAGGGAGGATGGCGAGCCGCTTGGTGCCGATCGCCCGGGCGATGACCTGGCTGTCCCGCACCTTGTAGACGTCGGCGTTCACCCGGCCGGAGACCAGCGCCTCGCCCAGGCCGAAGCTGGCCTCCACGGAGGCGACCTTGCGGTTGCCCGTCACGGGGTCGGCCGTGAACAGGATGCCGGAGGCCCGCGGAAAGACCATCCGCTGCACGACCACCGCCATGTGGACCTTCCGGTGGTCGAAGCCGTTCCGCAGGCGGTAGGTCACGGCCCGCTCGGTAAAGAGCGAGGCCCAGCACCGGCTGACGTGCCGGAGGATCGCCGCCGGCCCCACGACGTTCAGGTAGGTGTCCTGCTGGCCCGCGAAGGAGGCCGTCGGCAGGTCCTCCGCCGTCGCGCTGGACCGGACGGCGCAGGCGGTCTGCTCGCCGAGCCGGGCGAGCGCGCCGGTGATCGCCGCCGCCAGGTCGCGGGGGATGGCGACTCCTTCGAGCGTTCCGCGGATCTCCGCGCTGAGCGCGCGGATCGCCTCCCGGTCGTCCGGCTCCAGGTGCGACAGCCGATCGAGCCGGTCGTCGATGGACGGCGCTTCCGCCATGATCCGCCGGAAGGCTTCCGTCGTCACGCAGAAGCCGGCCGGCACACGGATGCCCTCGATCCGCGAAAGCTCCCCCAGGTGGGCGCCCTTGCCGCCGACGACCGCGACCTGCGTCTGGTCGATCTCCTGAAAATCCAGCACGTAGCGGCCCATCCGCTCCCTCCTTCGGTGCGTTCTCGTGGTTTTCCGGGCAGATATCGAATCCTGAAAAAGGATGGCCTCACACGGAGTCAGCGGAGTGAACGGAGTTCTCTCCTGCCGTTTCCTCCATGATCCCTGCGGAGCCAGGACTCGGGCAGCCTGGAACCATGGATCACACACGGAAGGATCGGTGAACAGGTACTACTCCGCTAACTCCGTTGACTCCGTGTGAGGCAAAGTCTTTTTGCGGATCGGGTATCACACCTCCGCGGGGGGCGCGCTCATCACCTGCCGTACCTCGATCGGCATGTTCAGCGGCGCGCCGCCGGGGCCGGGGGCGGCCGAGGCCTTCGCCGCGATCTCGTACGCGCGCTCCGGCGTGGCGACGTCCACGATCCAGTAGCCGGCCAGGAACTCCTTCGCCTCGGGGAAGGGCCCATCCGTCACCGGCTCGCCGTGCTTCCCCGCCCGCACGAGCTTCGCCTTGCCCGGCGGGGTCAGACCCTGGACGCCCACCCACTCGCCGGCTTCGCGGAGTTCGCGGTTGAGGCGATCCAGGTGCTCCATGTGGGCCTTGAAGTCCTCCGGAGACCAGTTGAAGATCTCCCACTCCCCCGTCCCACGCGGCATGTGCATCATCAGCATGTACTTCATGGTTGCTCTCCGTTCGGTGCCGTGATCGGCGGTTGGGATGGAGCCGTTGACCGGCGCTTGCATCCTGTAGTCGGAGCCGGCGGCGCGTCCTCTACATCGCCGTAGCTGTCCGTTTCGTACCTCCCGTCCCACAGACTCGAGCCGAAAAATTTCGGCCGACAACTCTGCAGCCCGACCGGGGGCTGGCCGCAAGCCCCGGGGTGTGCTATAATTTGAGCGTGGCGGGGAGGGGGACTCTCCTCTTGCTGCTGAGCACCGATGTGAATGAAAGACAGGGCGCAGGGGAGACCATCCCCCGCGCCCTTTGCGCGTTCGCCAGCGCCGGCCGCCCGCCGCGGCGCCGGCTGCACGGCCGTCCCGGTTACGGATCTGCCACGATGAGCGTCGCCGCTCGGGCGTGAGCGCCCCGGCCCCCTCAGCGTCCATTCGACTCAGACGCCCGTGCCGCAGCCCACGATCGACACAGGCGGACACCTCCGCCAGCTTCCCGGCAGCGTGAGCGCGCCATGGTTCAATTCAAACCAGGGGGTCCTGTCGGCTGTCCGAACGTGAGTCCGGTCGCGACGTCGTCTTCACCCGGGAAGAAGAATTCATGCAGCGCATGCCCGTACGAGCAAGGACTCTCGCTCCACTGCTGCTCCTGTCGATCTGGGTCGCGGCGCCCCCTGCCGCCGCGCAGGGGACGGTAGCCACGCCGCTCTCCGGCGGCTCCGTGATCGACACCTCCCTCACGGCAGCCGAGGCGCACGATTACGTGATCCGGCTCCGCCGGGGTGAATCCGCCGTGCTTACCGTGCGGCAAAACGGCGTTGACGTGGTGGTCGAGCTTCGCGGCCCGGACGGGCGGATCCTCGACGCGGTGGACAGCCCGACGGGGCGAACGGGCGAGGAACGCGCGGAGATCATGGGCGGGACCGGCGGTACCTTCGGCGTGCGGGTGCGCCCCTACTCGCCGGGCGAGCCCGCGGGCCGGTACCGGCTCTCGATTTCGGAATGGCGCGATGCCCGGGCGACGGCGCGCGTGCTGGGCCAGCGGGCGCGCGCGCGGGACTCGGCGGTCGCCTGGTTGCGCAGCTCCGCGCAACCGCTTCGCCTCGACGGGCTCGCACAGCTCCGCCCGCTGCAACAGGCGCTGCAGGGCGCGCGGGTCGTCGGCCTGGGCGAGGCGACGCATGGAAGCCGCGAGCTCGGGGACCTGCGGCTCGGGGTCACGCAGCACCTGGTGCGGGAACACGGCTTCCGTCTGATCGCGGTCGAGTACAGCGGGGTGGGGCTGACCCTGCTCAACCGCTGGGCGCACGGAATGCCGGTGGACGAGGAGGAGCGTCAACGAATGGTGGAGTCTGGATGGATCGGCCGCCGGCCGATGCGGGAGCTCGCCGAGTGGGCCCGGACGTGGAACGCGGACCACCCCGGCGACCGGGTTACCCTGGTCGGCCTCGACGCGCACGGGAATGCCCGCGCGCAGGCCATCGTGCGGGAGCTCCTCGCCGGCGCGTACGACGAGTCCTTCGTTGCCCGGTTCGACTCCGCGTCCGCCGAGCTCGGCGAGGCGGATGCCCGCGCCGCCGTCTTCGGCAACTCCAGCGTCGGCCAGGCGTCCCATCGAACCCTGCTGGAGGTGCTCGCGCGCCTGGACGCCGACGCCCCGATGCTCGCCGCGCGCTTCGGCGCGGACACCACGGCGGCCGCGCGCCGGGCGGCACGGTGGCTCCTGCAGTTCGCCGACTTCAACATGGCGGGGCCGGGCAACGGGCGGTCCCGGGACTGGTACATGGCGGTCAACCTCCTGGATGCGCTCGAGTCGGCCCCTGCCGGCACCCGCGCCGTGTTCTGGGCCCACAACGCGCACGTCGCGATCTCACCGGAGCGTTCCCCCCGGAACCGCACCACGGGGGGCTACCTGCGCGAGGCGCTGGGCTGCGGCTACCGGCCGTTCGCCACCAGCTTCGGATCGGGAGGGTTCGTGGCGCAGCGGGCGGCGGACGCCGGCGGCCGGCTGCTCGTGGCCAGCCTGCCGATGGCGCCCGAGGAGACGCTGGACGGTGTGATGGCGCGGGTCCATGACGACGCCGCGTTCTCCGCGTGGCCCTGTGGAGTGGAGAATGCGTCCGTTCCGGGCTGGCTGCGCGATCCCCGCCCGATGCACTGGATCGGCGGCATCTTCGACCCGGACGCGCCGCCGACGGCCGCGTTCCAGCCGTTCACGCTGGTTCGCGACTTCGACGGGATCTTCTACCTCCCGGCCGTCACCGCCGAGGAGCCGCCGGCCGGCTGGCCGCCGCGCCGCGACTGACCGTCACACGGCGCAGCAGCCGCGGCGAACTTCCACGGCTGCTGCGGTCCGTCCCTCCGTCACGCTGCGAGCCGGCGTACCACCGCCACCGCGCCGCCCCTGTAGACCGTCACGCACACCAGCTCGCCCTTCGCGCACCTCCCGCGAGCGGTCGTGCGAGCGCTTGACGACGGTGTACGCGGGCTGCGCGGCGGGTGCGGGTGCGTTGTTGTCCTGCTGCCCGCCCTGGAGCGCTCTCCAGGGCGGGCTCTCTGCATCCAGGCAAAACAAAACGTCCGCGTGCAGGTGCGTGTCATCCGCCCTCAGCGCTCGATATCCACCTCCTCGACGTTGTCGAACCGCTCCAGGTCGATCAGCACGACGTAAGGGTCGATGCCGGCGTCGGAGGGCTCGCGGGGCACCGTTACGGTGATCGTCTGCCGGCCGGAGCGGATGCGGTGCATGCGCAGGTAGAGCGTCTCGCCGAAGTCCGTGCCCTGCTGCTCGGTGGGGGCGAAGACGCCGACCGGCACCCACTCGTCCATCGGCACCTCCGTCTCCTTGCCTGCGGGGTCGACCCTCACCTTGCGCGCCCGCACGCGCAGCGTCACCTGCCAGGCGCCCGCGGCGGTCTGCCTCGCCGTGGCGCGCTCCGTCTCCAGCTCCCAGAAGGTGTTCGCCGCGAACAGGTCGTGCAGCAGGTACCGCAGCGAGTCCGGCGTGACCGCCTGCAGCTCCCGGTAGAGGTCGAGCGAGGTCGCCAGGGGCGGCGCTCCCGAGCGATGCTTCTCGATCAGGCGCCGCCACGCCAGGTCCACCCGCGGGCGGCCCATGTATTCGCTCAGCGCGTACAGCGCGAACGGGCCCTTGCGGTAGGCCGCGTACGGGTCCAGGGCCCGCAGCAGCGGGACGGACTGGCGGATGGGCGGGATGGGAGACGGCTGCCGGAAGAACCTCCGGAGCCGCTCCAGGTGCTCACGCCCGTAGGCTCGTTCGATCGCCCCCATCGCGGCGTACCACGCGAAGCTTTCGGACAGCAGCGGGGCTCCCTCGGCAAAGGCGTACGGGACGCCCCACTGGTGCGCCATCTCGTGCGCCATGATCGCGAACGGCATGTCCAGGCCCCGCGGATCGGCCGCCGGACGGAAGCGGGAGAATCCTTCGGTGTAGTCGATCGTGGTCGGCTCGGCGTGCGCTCCCACCCCACCCCCGGGATTCTCGACGAGCCGGATGATGGGGCCGTGCGGGTACGGGCCGAACGCGCGGGTGTAGTAGTCCAGCGAGGCGCGCACGCTGCGGAGGATGCGGTCCAGGTGCGCGGCGTGCCGCGGGTGATGATAGACCTGGATCGTGACCGCCTGCCCGGAGCCCGCCGGGGGCGTCCAGCGTTCCTCGTGCACCGCGTAGGCGGCGGAGAAGAAGGCGTACTCGGTCCCGATGGGGGCGTCGGTCGCGTAGTGAAAGTAGCGGCGCCCCCCTTCCGTCCACGTGCGGCGCAGCGCCCCCGGCGCGACGGCGGTCTGGTCCCCGTCCGTTCCCACGACCGCTTCGAAGGCGATGCGCTCGGCGCCGGCCATCCCCGCTTCGCCGGTGATGTCCTGGCCCGCTCCGGCGTCGGCGAGAGAAGGGACCATGGGGCGGGGAGGGAGCCCGTGCGCCCGCCGGTCCGCGGGTTTGAAGAGCTCGCGGTCGGGCTGATAGCCGATGGCGGGGAGCCAATCCTGGCTCCTGAAGTAGGTGATGCTCGCCGTCATGAAAGGCTCCACGCCGCTGTTCCGGAACCCGCGCGGCTCGACGTTCACCGTAAAGCGGAGCCGCAGCGAGTCGCCGGGCTGCAGCGGCGTCTCCAGGGCGTAGATCCGATGGCCGCGTTCCTCGTCCACCAGCACCCGCGCGGCCGGCCGGTCGAAGGCGACCGCTCCGGTCTCGCGCCCCGGGACGGGGGCCACGTGGATCGTGTTGATCACCGCCGCGGTGGCGTTCACGAGACGGTAGGTGCCGCGGATCTCCACCGCCCGCCGCCGCGGGTGGATCTCGACGCGCAGGGTGGCCCCCGCCAGGCGGGGCTGCGGAATCCCCTCGTACCGCCCGTAGCGCCGCTCGTACTCCGCGCGCAGCTCCCGCACGTCGGAGGCGGTGAGGTGCTCGTTCAGCACGTTGGTGTTGTAGAAGAGGAACCCGCCCAGGGTGAGGACGAGCCCCGCCGCCACCGCCGCGGCCCGGACGGTCGGACGCGTGAACCGGCCGCGCGCCAGCTGGAGCCGCACCCGCACGCTCCTCTCCATCCCCCGCACCCAGAGCAGCCTCGCCACCACCGCCAGCAGCAGCGCCCAGGCGGCCCAGTAGAGCATGAACCACCGCCACGGCCCCAGCGTCGCGCCGAACCCGCGCATGTCCGTGTACGACCAGTCCGGGGCGGACCCGTAGACGAGCAGGTGGTGCCCGATCCCCAGCCGCGCCGCGAAGAGGATGAACGCGTAGGCGAGGAGGGCCGCCATGTGGCCCAGGTACTTCTGGCTCACCAGCCCCTGCACCACCAGGGCGAGCACGGCGAAGAGGAGGTACTGGGGAAGCTGGAGCCCGAAGAGGACCTGCAGGTACAGGCCGATCTCGAACCGGCCATATCCCATCCTCACCTGCACGAGCACCCCCGCCAGCGTCAGGATCGCCATCCACGCGGCGAGGACCAGGCCCAGCCCCAGGAACTTGCCCAGGAAGGTGACCCATTCCGGCACCGGCGCCGCGTCGGTGATCTCGCCCAAGCCGGCTTCCCGCTCCCGCCAGACCAGCTCGCCGGCCCAGAGGACGATGAGCAGGGGGATGACCGCCCAGGCCGTCATGGGCTGGGTGAGGGGGGCCGTCAGGAAGGTGAGGACGTACTCGGTCCTGGGCAGCAGCGGCGTGCCCAGGTTCTCCATGTTCTCGGGCAGCACCAGGACGGTGATCGCCGCGATGGCGGCCAGCAGGACGAGCCCGCCCCGGCTCTTCGCGAGGGTCGCGAACGACGTCCACGCGATGGCGAGCGCCTGGCGCGCGTAGAGCGCCGGGCCGAACCTCCCCCGGAGCTGCGGGACGGAGATCGCGCCCCTCGCCAGCTCGCTCCCCGCGGGCGTGGGCGCGTGCGCATCCCGCCGCCGCGCGACGCGGCCCCACCAGGGCTTCGCCGCCAGGTGCTCGAAGCGAAAGCGGCCATAGGTGAACGCGAGCGTCCCCGCGGCGATGCCGAGCCAGATGAGGCGGCTCCGGAGCAGCGTGCCCGCCAGCTCGATCAGGCGCGCGTTCTTCTCGAGCGGCGTCCACGCCAGGATCACGTCGGACGTGATGTACACGTGGCCGAAGACGTCGAGCAGCGCCGCCAGGTCCTGCCGCTGCAGAAAGAGAAGCGTCGCGAACATCCCGCCGTAGGCCACGAACAGCAGGAGCACGCTCCCCAGGTAGCTTGCGATGGCCCGGCGGCCCAGCGTCGCGCACGCGAACTGGATGGACGTGCCGATGAAGGCGTTCGGCAGCGCGAGAAAGGCGTAGGCCGTGAGGTAGGCGGCCGGCCGGAACGGGCCGATCACCTCGGCATCCACGCCGGGGGCGTAGACGGCGAGCATCACGCCCAGCGGCACGGCCAGCAGGATCAGCGCGTGGAGGGCGTAGGCGGCGAGGAAGCGCCCCCCCAGGTACTCGGCCTTGCTGACGGGGACGGTCCAGGTGAGGGGATGCATCCCCGTGTCCACGTCCCGCGCCGCCACCTCGCCGGTGACGCCCGCGGCCACCACCAGCCAGAACAGGCTGAGAAAGACCGTGGTGGACGCGATGATGAAGGGCGAGTTGAGAAAGAAATCCGCGTACAGCGCGTCGGAGAGATAGCTTCCCCGTACGAACAGGAACGCGACGGCGGCCAGCGCCGCGAACGGGAGCCAGGTGGAAAGACGGCGTACCTGGTAGATGAGCTCGAAGCGAAAAATCCCCAGCAGCTTCATGTCACGCCGATCCGCGGGTCGCGCGATCCACGGGGCGGGCCGCGCGAGGCGTCATCCCGCCCAGCGGCGCTGAGCCGGCGTGCAGGCGGTCGTGCTGGTCCGGCCCGCCGATGGACCAGGTCTCGGCGCGCTGGGCAAACCACATCGACGCGCCGGCCGCGACACCCCCGAACAGCGCCGCCATCCCGCCGTAGGTGACCAGCTCCAGCGCTGGCAGTCTCTGCCCCGAAAGCAGGTTGGCCGTCACGAAGAACGCCGGCACGAACAGCCCCGCCACGATCCCCCCGCCCCCGCCGAAGCGCACCGGGCTGATCGCGGAAAGGCGCCGCCCCCCGTAGAACAGGCTGATGAAGACCGAGAAGGCGCCCCCGGCGACGCCGCCGATGACCCCCGCCCTCATCCCGACGAAGATCGCGTCCAGCAGGGATACGCCCTCCAGGGCGGCGCCGGTGACGCGCACCGCGGCGAAGCTCGCCACCGTAAGGCCGAACCAGGCGGCGCCCCACACCACCGCGTTCACCACCGCGCCGCGCAGGCGCCTGACGATGCTCTCAACGTTCATCACTGCCTCCTGGAAGGGTGTTGCTGAAACCTCGGGCCAGAACCGTCATCCTGAGAGAGCGCACACGGAATGGAAAGTCCGGTGCGAGCCGCCGCGCCCTCTCCGGGCTCGCATGACTCGCCCACCTCCCCCAAAAACCCTGGGGGAGGTTGATGGATGACGAGCTATTCGTGCGAGACGTCTTCGTCCCACAGGGTAGGCGCAGCAGTTAAGGACTCAGAACCACGAGCTACACACCCGTTTGATCCTTTCGGCGCCAGAGTGCCGGTGTAGCAGCAGGTTCGGAGCGGCGCCTGCCTCAGCCTCAGAGGGTGTTGCCAAACCGCCACGAAAGAGCCTTGTCTTCCTGAGGGAGCGCCACACTCAAACCGCGTACGCACAACCGCTTGTGCGCGACCGAAGGATCTTCTCCCGGTCACCCGGGGCCTGGCTCCCGCGGTACCAGGCTAGCCCCTCGGCTCTGCCGGCAAGATCCTTCGGTCGACGCCCGAGTGCGGTGTGAACGCAAGGGCAGGGGCGGCGCCTCCCTCAGGAAGACAAGGCTCGGGTGAGGCTTGGCACCACCCTCCAGGGACTCCCGCCCACCGTGAAAGCTCACCCGGAGCGTCACGGCGCCTCCGCCGGCTGCGGCTGCCCGCGGCGCCGGCCGATGTGGCCCGCCATGGTGCTGAAGTAGACGTCTTCCAGGTCCGGCTCGGCGGGCTCCCAGCCGGGGCCGGGCGCCGTCTCGTTGTAGACGTGCACCACCGTCTTGCCCGCCAGCATCTTCGTCGAGATGACCGCGTGCGCCCGCTCCACCTCCGCCAGCGCGCGCTTCTCGATCACGCTGCGCCAGATCCTCCCCCGCATCTCCTCCATCGCGCCGAGCGGCTCCGCCTCCAGCAGGATCTCGCCGCGGTCGATGATCGCCATCCGCGTGCACAGCTCGGAAACGTCCTCCACGATGTGCGTGGAGAGGATCACCGCGCTGTTCTCGCCCAGCTCGCTCAGCAGGTTCAGGAACCGCACGCGCTCGGCCGGGTCCAGGCCCGCCGTCGGCTCGTCCACGATGAGCAGCCTGGGGTTGCCCAGCAGCGCCACGGCCACGCCGAACCGCTGCTTCATCCCGCCCGAGTAGCCGCCCAGCTTCTGCCTGCGCACCTCCCACAGGTTCGTCTGCCGGAGGAGCGCCTCCACGACTTCCTTTCGCGCCCGGCGCTCGCCGATCCCCTTGAGCAGCGCGAAGTGATCCAGCAGCTCCTCCGCGCTCACCCGGGGATAGACGCCGAACTCCTGCGGCAGGTAGCCCAGCGTCTTGCGCACTTCGTCCTTCTGGTTGACCACGTCGATCTCGCCCAGGCGGATGCTGCCTGCATCCGGCTCCTGCAGCGTGGCCAGGATGCGCATCAGCGTGGACTTTCCCGCGCCGTTGGGGCCCAGCAGGCCGTACATCCCCGCGGGGATCGTGAGGGTCACGTCCTTGAGCGCCCGCACGCCGTTGGGATACGTCTTGGAGACGCCGCGAATCTGCAGTTCCATGGCTTCCTGTGGTCGCGCCGCGGCGTCCCAGGCCAGACGGTGACGAGACGTGCGGTTCTGATTTGGTAAATCCCTCGTTGCGGACGCGCAGGTGCTTCGAACGCCGCATATGGCCGGGCCACCGAGTCCGCGAAGGCGGACTTTGCGTATTTCCAGCGGCGACTTCAGTCGCTCCAGCGGGTGGACGGCACGTTACCGAATCAGGATCGCATGAGCATCCTGGCGCTCCCCGCCGAGGTCAGTCCCAGTGGAGTCCGAGTACCGCGAGGACCACCCGCGCCGCCATCAGCATCACCGTGAGAAGGGTGGGGAAGAGCGCCAGCCCGACCGAGAAGGTGAGCCCCACCCGGTAGAGCATCGGCCCGGTCGGCAGCACGCGGCGGCCCCACAGCTTCTCGAAGAGGAGCTCCGCCGCCGGGCCGAAGCAGTAGCAGAGGTTGGCCATCCCACCGAAGACGGCTGCCAGGACGAGGGCCTCCGGGAACATCGCGTCCCCGCCCGTCAGCGCGTTGAAGAACCCGACGGTTCCGAGGGAGACCAGCCCCGCCGCGCCCACCCACGCGTTGTAGGCGAGGCGCCTCCGCTCCCACCAGGCGATGATCGCGGGCGTGCTGCGGCTCGCGGGCGCCGCGAAGAGGAACTCGGTCAGGGTGTTCATCGTCGTCGTCCGTGCTCTGGTTGTTCTCGTTACGGCTTGCGCGGTCCGCTGATCTCGCGGCCGCTTTGGCCCATCGTCGCGCTCGGGGCGCGTCCGTTCTCGACCGTGAACTGGAACCAGACGTTGTCGCTCGTGGCGTGCAGGAAGCTGTGCTCGGTGCTCGTGGGCCGGAACGTCGTCTGCTGGCCGCGGCCGACCAGCTCGCCGTTCAGCCTCCCCTGCGCATCCACCCAGACGCGCAGGTCGATCACGCGATCGGGTGCCTGCAGCGCATACGTGCCTTCGTAGACGCTAGGCTCCACAGGGGAGGGCCGTGCCGGCGCCGGCGCCGGGGTGTTCGCGGCGTCGCTCCGCCGCGGGAAATGGGCGTTGCGCAGCGCGGGACTGGTCAGGTCCAGGCCGATGACCTTTCCGGCGGCGTCGCGGCGGAAGCGGATCGTCGTCGCGCCGGCCTGGAAGACGTCGGGGTCCACCGGCGCGAAGACGATCGGCGGCGAAGCATTGAGCCGGCCCGACAGGCCGTTCCCGGCGGGCGTGAGCTCCACCGCCCCGATCTCGTCGGTCTCGTACCGGCCGGCAAAGGCCGCCAGGTCGGCCGCGGCCGGCGCATACGGCCGCGCGCGGCGATACCGCGTCGTCTGCCCCTCCATCGATCTCAGCTCGAGCTGGTCCTGCGACACGAAGTGCAGCTCGAACTCGTCCTGCGACATGAAGCTCAGAACGCCGCGCGGATTGCGGAAACGGTCGTTGCCCAGCGCGACGAGAGGGGGGCCGCCCGCGATGCGGAGCCTGCCGTCGTTCACCACCACGCGCAGCGGCTCGCCGGTCCGCTCGTGGAAGAACAGTCCCGCCCTGCTGCCCAGGTCCGGCGTGGCGGCGGCGGGCGGCGCCCCGGCGGCCATGGCAGCGGCAGCGGCGGCGGAGGAGGCGGAGGGGGGCACGAGCAGGTCGATGATGTCGGCTTCGTAGTTCCCGTCGTCCGCGGCCTCGCCGCCGTTGCACAGGAGCGCCAGGGAGACGCCCTGCTTCGGCAGCCGCACCACGGTCGCGCTGTACGCCCCGGCGTCGCCGGAATGCCACACGAGCTCGCGGTCGCCCGCGGCATCCAGGAAGAGGCCGCGGGCGTAACCCAGCCTCCTGCCGTTGCTCAGCCTCGCCGGCTCCTGGATCTTTTCGCTGACGAAGGCGCCGAGGCGGCTGCCGGTCAGCGCGTCGTTCCAGACGAGGAGGTCGCCCGCCGTGCTGAACACGCCGCCGCCGCCGCGCGCGTTGCCAAGGCGCATCTCCGGCGTCCACCGCTCGCCCTGCTTCTCGTAGGCGAGCGCGGCGTTCGGGACCTCGCGCACGTCCTGCGCGTAGCGGGTGTTCCTCATCCCGAGCGGCTCGAACAGCCGCGTCCGCATGAACTCGGCGAGCGGCTGCCCGCTCACCCGCGCGACGACCTCCCTCAGCAGCTCGTAGCCGCTGTTGGAGTAGGACCACTCCTCGCCCGGCGCGAAGTTGAGGCCGCGCTGGCGCAGGATCAGGGGGAGCGAGCCCTCCCTGGCCCCCGTCACCGACGAGAGCCAGGTCCAGTCGCGAAGCCCGCTCGTGTGCGTGAGGAGGTGGTCGATCGTGATCGTGTGCCCGTAGTCGGGCAGCTCCGGGATGAACTTGCGGACGTCGTCGGACAGGGAGAGGCGTCCTTCGTCCGCCAGGAGGAGGATCGAAGCGGCGACGAACTGCTTGGTCACCGATCCGACGTCGAAGGGCGTCTCCGGCGTCAGCGCGACGCCGCGCTCCAGGTCGGCCATGCCGTACACCCGGTTCACGAGAACCTGTCCGTTCCGCGAGACGCCGACCGCGCACCCGGGCGAGCCCGGCGTGACCCAGCTGAACATCCTGTCGATCTCGCCGGTGACGTCCTGCGCGTGGGCAGGCCCGCCGGCGAGCAGGGCGGCGGCCGCGGCGGGGATCAGTCTGCGCATTCCGTGACTCCTGTGATTGTGATCGAGATACCGTGGCTCGTCCGCGAGCACCGTTGCCCACGGCGACGCCGACGCGGAACCGCTACGGCTTGCGCGGCCCGCTGACCTCGCGCCCGCCCTGACCCATCGTCACGCTCGTTGCGCGCCCGTTTTCCACCGTGAACAGGAACCAGACGTCATCCCGCGTGGCGTGCAGGAACCTGTGCTCGGTACTCGGCCGGAACGTGGTCCGCTGGCCCATCTCGACCAGCTCACCGTTCAGCTGGCCCTGCGCATCGAGCCAGACGCGCAGGTCGAGCACGCGATCGGGCCACCGCAGCACATAGGTGCCTTCATAGGCGCGCAGGCCCACGGCGGCGGTCTGCGCCGGCGCGGGCGCGACCGGGGCGGGTGTTTCGGGCGCAGCCGGGGCGCACGCGGCCGCGAGCGCGGAAACCGCAATCAGCGTCAGCCTCATCGGACGCTCCGTGGAACGAGTGTTCGACATGCGGGTTCACCGGAATCCGAACAGCAGCGGGAAGACGAAGGCGACGACCGCCGCCCACCCGGCCAGGACGTACAGGTAGGTCGTCTGCCAGTGGAGCAGGCGCGAGAAGGCGACCTCGCCCCGGAGGAACCGCGCGTACAGGAAGGCCGAGCCCGCCAGGTTCCCCAGCAGGACCACGTTCTCGCCCAGCGCCGCGACCCGGTTGGGCGTGAACCCGAAGTCCGAGATGCGGCTCCCCACGGCCCAGAGCGCCAGGAGGTCCACCACCAGGGCGGTCCCCACCAGCGTGAGCTGGACCCAGTCGTTGAGCCCGGGGCGGGCGAGGGGATCGCGCGCGGAGAACGAGTAGAGGAGGAGCGCGAAGACCACCACCAGCAGGAGGTCGAAGACGATGAGGATCTCCCGCTCCGGGTCGATGCCCCGTCCCGTCGCCACCATCGTCACCATGAAGGCGAGAAAGAGCAGGGCGAAGAGGGGCGAGAAGATGCGGGTCAGCACGGGCGCCATGTTCTCGATGACGCTCTGCTTGGCCTCCACCAGCCACGAGGCGACCAGGGCGGCGCCCACGAAGCCGCAGGGGACGATCCACTCGCCCACCAGCCGCTCGGCGTCGATGCCGATGGCCTGGAACAGGGCGAACGTCATCCCGATGAGCACCCCCCCGCCCAGCGCGATCAGGACGAAGTAGATGAACAGCTCGCCCGTGAAGCGGACGAAGTCCATCCGCCTCTCGCTCCCGCGCCAGCGCCCGCCCACGTACGCCACGCCCACGGCCAGCCACAGCGCGATGGGCAGGTGGAGGATGGTCAGGGTCTGCGTGTCGGCGGTGGGCGTGGACGTGAAGGGGAATGCGTTCACGACGGCGGCCGCCACGGCGAAGACCGCGGCGAGTCCCATCCACCCCGATCGCGGGAGCGGCCGCTCCCAGGCGAAGTACGCGGCGATGAAGGGAAGGGTGAAGAAGGCGATGTTGAGCGGGTAGAACACGTCGCTGTCCTCGAAGCCGATCCCGAAGAGGGCCGGGACCTTGATCGCCACCGCGGCTGCCACCGCCAGGGCCAGCGCCACCCACATCTTCCGGGAGCCATGCGCCGCCGCCGGCTCCGCTCCGCCGTCCCAGCCGTCTCCGGAGAGGACGAGCTGCTTCCAGAGCCGCTCCGAGTGCTCCCGGGCGAACTCCCGCGTCAGGGCGTCGATCGCGCCCATCCGCTTGACCGCCACCAGGAACGCCTCGTCGTCGGAGAGCCCGTCCGCGTTCAGCGAAGCGATCTGCTCACGCAGGTGGTCTTCCAGCTCCGCCGCGTCAGAGGCCGCGATCGTCTGGCTCCGGCGCAGGTGCGCTCGCCACGCATCGATCTGCTGCTCGAGCGAGCCCGCCATGTCGTCCCGCTTACCGTGCATGGTTCCAACCGCGCTGGGGAAAAAGAATCGGGTTCAGAATGGCGGCCCCGGCCACGGCCAGTGCCGACCAGATGTTCCGGAGCGCCTGGTCCACCGTGTGCCACTGGCGCCGCTCCTCGGCCAGCTGCTCGCGGCCGGCCTCGGTGATCCGGTAGTACTTCCGCCGCCTGCCGGACTCCGCCTGGTCCCAGCGAGCCTCGATCAGGCCGGAGCGCTCCAGGCGATGGAGCACCGGGTAGAGCATCCCGTCCGTCCATTCGAGCGCGCCGCCGGACAGCTCGCGCACCCGCTTCAGGATCGCGTAGCCGTAGCTGTCCCCTTCGGCCAGGATCGCCAGCACCAGGGGCGTCGACGACGCCGCGACGAGGTCCTTGTTGATGCTCATCGGACGGGCGAGCTCCGTCTCCGGCAGGGACTGCCCGGGACGCTGGGGGCCTTCACCGCGGCGACGTGGGGCCGCGCATACATAGAGCCGGTATACATAGGACTTCAATGTATAAGGAAAAGCTCCCGGGTCAAGTGCTTTGCGCGACAAAGAAGATGTACGCACCCAACCTCGCGAGAGCGTCCTGCGGGCGGGAGCCGCGCTGCGCGAGTGCCGCGGGGGAGCCCGCCGACGCGAACGAGCCCCGCCGGTCGCTCCGGCGGGGCTCGCGTCTGTCCATCCGACGATCGGGGACAGGCGTGGGGATGCGGCTCAGCTGCCTGCGTCGGGCTCCACGATCTCCACCTCGCCGCCGCCGCGCTTCATCTTCAGCCTGACCTCCTGGCCCTGGCGGTAGCGCTGGAACTGGTCCTCCGTCACCTCGCGCTCGTACGTCTTGCCGTCGCCGTCGGTAAAGCGCAGCACGTAGCGCTGGATGCGCGCGCCCTCCCGCTCGTTCTTCCCGATCTCCGGCTCGGGCCACACCGGCTGCCTGGCCGCGTCGCCGCGGGCCCAAGCGGTGTCGTCGGGGAGCCAGCGCTCGATCTCGTACGCGTACTTCGTGTCGTAGATCGGCTCGCGGCGGTAGACGGGCTCCTGGTACGTCTCCGTGCGATAGTTGGTGGTGTACTCGGGCTCCGTGCAGGTCACGTCCTCGAAGTACCCGTTCCCCATGTCGCGCTGGCCGCAGGTGTAGGTGCGCGTCCCCGTCTGCACCCGCTCGCTGACCTGCCGCGTCTTCGTCTCGTAGTGGTCCAGCACCTGGCGGTAGTCACGGATCGCGCGAAAGCTGCGCTTCTGCCGCCCGCCCTGGGGCACGGACCAGTCCTCCTCCTGCACCGTGCGGTACTCCTGCACCTCGATGGCGCGAGACCAGTCCTTCGCCGCCACCGTCGCGGTCACCTCCACCGGCCCGTTCCACCACACCAGCCCGCCGACCACCGCGACGAGCGCGGCCGGCCCCTTCCACCCGCGCCTGCGCTTCGGAGGCCGCGAGGACGCGCCCACCGCCGTCAGCGCGGGGGCGGGGGCGTCCTTGCCCGAGTGCGGCACCTCGTCCATCCCGTACTCGCGCGTCTGCTGGTGCGGGCTGCTGCCGCGCTCCGCCCCGCAGCCGGGGCAGCGGTCCTGCCCGGCGCGCGCGCTGCTCCCGCAGTGCTCGCAGATCCAGTCCGCACCCGCACGGGCCTGCGCCAGCCGCTCCGCGTCGTTCACCTCCGGCGCGTCGTCGGCCAGGTAGAAGCGCACGCCCTCGGGACGCGGGTTGCCGCAGCTGGTGCAGCCTACCTGGCGCCCGGGCAGCCCCACGGTGCCGCAGGTGGGGCAGTCCCACCGTCCTTCGCGAATCGCCATCTCGGGGTCTGCAGAGGGGGAACGGATGGTGCGCCGCGGAGGGTGCCGCGGGCGGTGTGCAGAAACGTGCGGTGCGTGTAAGATGTTTCATCGCGCGGCGTTTGGGAAGCGGGGAACGCATCCGCGCGTGTGGTGTTTTCCCTTCGCCCCGCATCCACCCAACCCGTTTCGATCCGGCCGATGCCGATCCCCCGCGAGCACTACGAGAAGATGATCGAGGAGCGCGTCGCCGCCGAGGAGGAGTCGCAGCGGGAGGAGCGGCGCTACTGGACCGTCACCCTGCTGGTGTGCCTGGCGTGGTGCGCGCTGGGCGCGTTCATCACCGGGCTGGGGTTCGCGCTGGTGCTGGCCCGCGAGAACGCGGAGATCCTGATCGACGCGGGGCAGGGGATCGCGGCCGGCGGCGTGCTCCTCACCGTGAGCTACGCGGGCTACGTCCGCCGCAGGCGGGGGCTGGAGTAGCTGGCCGCGTACCGCACACTTGCGCTCGTGGCCGGTTGTACGAACGAGTTGTACGAAATCAGGGGAAGTTTTCTCTTCCGTTCACCAGCGGAGGGTTTCGTGCGTGTTTCGGACTCGCCGGTTCGTGACATCGCCTTCTGTCCTCGTTGCGAGCACGACACCAGTCAGCGCGTCGTGCATGTTCAGCACGATCATACGGACCGCGGTTCCGCGACCGTGTGGTACGTCTTGGTTGCCGCCTGCGAAGGTTGTGATGGCGCACTCGTCTACTACACGTACGCCAATGCGTGGGAGACCGAAGATGATGTCTGGGGTGAGTTTCACACGGACTTGCGGTTCTCCAGCCTGCTCTGGCCACACAGGTCTGACATCGGCACAGGAGTACCTGGACCCATCAAACGTCTTTACCATGATGGAGCGCGGGTGAGGAAAACGAATCCCGCGCATTTCGCGATCCAGATTCGAAAAAGCCTCGAGGCAATTTGCTCCGACAAAAAAGTGTTCGGTGGACCGCTAAGAGACCGTCTCAGGAGACTTGGAGAGAGGGGATTGTTGCAACCTGTGCACGTCCAGATGGTGGAAGAGATCGTCCCGATCGTAAATGCTGCTGCACACCACGATTCCGAGTTCAACGCGTCGCTCATGCCCTATGTGGATAACGCGTTCAGGACCATCGCGGAGCATCTTTACACCACGCCACGGCTACTCGGAGTGCTGCGAGCGAAGATCAGAGGCATCGACACATTTGATGAAGGCAGCGAAGATGAAGAAGACGATCTGTGGTGATCCTGCGAGAGCGCGATCCTGATCGAGGGGCTGGAGTGACGGATCCCCTCCGCCTGCGCGTCGCCACGCACGGCGACCTGGACGCCATCCGCGCGCTCATCCCGCTCTCCGTGCGCGGGCTGAGCGGGGGCTGGTACTCGCCGCCGCAGATCGAGAGCGCCATCCGCCACGTCTTCGGGCCGGACACGCAGCTCATTACGGACGGCACGTACTTCGTGGTGGAGGACGCGGGCGGGGAGCTGGTGGGGTGCGGGGGATGGAGCCTGCGCCGCACCCTCTACGGCGGCGACCAGGCCAAGGACATGGAAGACCCGCGGCTGGACCCGGCGGTCGAGCCCGCGCGCATCCGCGCCTTCTTCGTGCACCCGGACCACGCGCGGCGGGGCATCGCCTCGCGGATCATGGATGCGTGCATGGACGCGGCAAAGGCGGCGGGCTTCCGCTCGCTGGAGCTCGCCGCCACCCTTCCCGGCGAGCCGCTGTATCGCGCCTTCGGCTTCGAGCCCGTGGAGCAGATCGAGTCCACCCTCCCCGACGGCGTGGAGATCCGCTTCGTCCGCATGGCCCGCCCCATCGACCGATAACGTTTCACGCAGAGCAGCAGAGAAGCAGAGCGGTACTGCCGTTCCTCTGCTGCTCTGCTGCTCTGCGTGACAATCAGTTCGGTTTTCCCGTCAGGACAGGAACCGCGCCCGCACCTCGGGGGGCGGGATCATGCAGGTGTCCAGCTTTCCGAAGATGCGGTAGCGGTTCTTCGCCAGCCGGTCGTACAGGAAGTCCGCCACCGGGCGCGGGACGATCATCAGCGGCCACAGCAGCGGCCACGGCGCGTCCATCCGCCGGGCGATGCGCAGCGCCGCCCGCGACTTGCGCCACGCCCGGTCGCCTTCCACCAGCACCACGCTGTCGAGCGCTTCGGGGGAGAGATGGAACTTCTCCAGCAGCGCCCGCCCGGCCTCGGACTGCAGCGCGGCGAAGCGGAAGCGGCCGCGCCGGTCGTTGCGCAGGATGAGCTGCACCGAGCGGTCGCACAGCCCGCACACGCCGTCGTACAGCACGATCGGCCCCTCCGCGTCCGCGGCGGCCTTGGGATCATCGGCAATAGCGGTCATCGGAAACCGGTCCGTTCAGTTCAGGGAAATCTCCCGCAGATCCATACCCCGAAAGCTACAGCCGATCCCCCGCGAAAGTCCCGTCTTCCGCCTCGCGGAGCGAACGGCTTCCTCTTCAGCGGGTGTCGCCAGACCTCTCGTGAGACGATTCGTCTTGCTGAGGGAGGCACCGCGCTTGACCTGCGTGTGTTTCACGAGTCCACGGTGCACGCGCGTTCGTGGCGGTTTGGCAACACCCCTCTCACCTCTCAGGAAGACATGCGCCTGGCGCAGCAGGTTTGGCATCGAACTGACTCTGCTGACTCTGCTGACTCCGTGTGAGATGATTTGGCTCGAGGTGTCGTGGTGGATTGATTCTGCATGCATGTACCTGAATCCATCTCTAATCCGGTGCCTGGATGACGGCCGGCGCGGCGGCGAGCGCATCCGCCGGAGCGGGCGAGGCGCCGTCGGCGGGGACGATGAACTCGCTGCGGTAGATCTTGATCAGCTCGAAGAAGTAGGCGATCGCCAGCGGACCCAGCAGCACGCCCAGCAGGCCGAAGTACTTGAGCCCCGCGAACGCCCCCACCAGCGTCACCATCGGGTGGATGTCCGACACCTTCTTGTAGACGATCAGGCGCACCACGTTGTCCGCGTTGGCTGCGATCACGCCGATCACCGCCATCGTGAGCGCCGCCCCCCACCGCTCCGACAGCGCCAGCACCACCACGCCGGGAAACCACACCAGCGAGCTCCCCAGCATCGGCAGCACGGAGACGATGCCGGTGATCACCGCCCAGAACGCCGCGTTGGGGAGCCCCAGGATCCAGAAGCCGAAGCCCACCAGCGACCCCTGGATGAGCGCCGTGAACAGCGCCCCCAGCAGCGTCGCCTGGGTCACGCGGTGGAACCGCTCCCGCAGCACCTCCGCGCCGGTGTCGGAGAAGGGGAGGAACTCGCGGACGGCGCGCCACACCTCCGCGGGGTACAGCAGCAGGTAGTAGAGCCCGAAGAAGGCGATCACCAGGCTGAGCGTGCCCTTCGCCGCGCTGCCGAAGAAGGCGAAGGCCTGCTGCGACAGCCATCCCACCGCCGTCCCCGCCGCCGCCGACAGCTGCGCCCCCACGTCCACGCCTGCCACCTGCAGCGTGGAGAGGCGGTCCGCGTTCGCCCGCAGCGCCTCCACCACCCCCGGCGCCTCCTTCACCACCACGCCCGCGACCACCGCCAGCGGCATCAGCACCAGCACCAGCGCCCCGGTCAGGACCAGGATGGCGGAAAGGCGGGGCGGGATGCGGCCCGCCAGCCGGCGGTGCACGGGGGCGCAGATCACGGCCAGCACCACCGCGCCCAGCAGCCCCGTGGCGAACGGCGTGAGCGCAATGGCGATGGCGATGCCGAGCGCGGCCACCAGGGCAGCCGCGCGCTGCCTGCGGGTCTGGAGAAACGCCATGGTGAGGGGACGGGGGTGAGAAGATGGGCGGGCGTGCCAATGATACACGCCTACGGCGGGCGCCGCCACGCGGTTTCGGCGCCGCGTCCTTAATGATCGCCTAACCTGTTGCGGGAACGGTGGATGACGCGGCCGGGTACGGACCCCCGGCATCCATACAATCCGGCACATCGCACACGCTTCGCGGCGGATCGTCTTCGGCGCGGGCTCCCGTGCGCGCGCCGATGGAAGAAGGCCGTGCCGCCGGTGCCGGCGGAGCGGCTTGCGGATAGAGAGGTGACCGATGGTCTACGAGAACGAGCGTCCCCTGGACCTGCGCCGCCTGGCGGTGGTGCTCGCGGTGGTTTCCGCGGGCGCCGGCGCCGGCATGGCGCAGAAGGACGGGCGTCCGCACGCGCTGGACGCCGCGCAGGCCCTGGCGCCGCGGCCGGTGACGCTGGCCGCGGCCCACGTGGCGCGCGCGGCCAGGGCGCCCGAGACCGCCGCCGCCCGCGAGGCGCGCCTGGCGCGGGAGAAGCTGGAGGCGGCGGAGCGGCTGGTGCTGGCCGAGGTGCGGCGCGGCGCCTTTCCCGGCGCGTCGCTGGCCGCGGGGCGGGGCGGGCAGCTGGAGCTGCTGCGGGGGATCGGGAACGCGGAGTGGGGAAAGTACGAGGTGGACCCGGAGCGCACCATCTACGACGTGGCCTCGCTCACCAAGGTGGTCGCCACCACCACGGCGGTGATGCTGCTGGTGGAGGACGGGAAGATCGACGTGGACGCCCCCGTCGGCCGCTACCTGCCGGAGTTCTCCGGCGGCGCGAAGGACCGCGTGCGTATCCGCCACCTGCTGACGCACACCTCTGGCCTCCCCGCGGGCGCGGCGGCGCCGGGGACGCCCGCCCAGGCGCTGCGGGCGCTCATCCGCACCCCGCTGGGGGCCGCGCCGGGCGAGCGGATGGTCTACTCCGACGTGGGCTTCGTCGTCCTCTGGGCCGCCGCGGAGCGCGCCGCCGGGGAGCCGCTGGACCAGCTGCTGGAGCGCCGCGTCTACCAGCCGCTGGGGATGATCCACACCGGCTTCCTTCCCGGCGGCGAGGCGTGCGACCGCTGCTCGCCCTCGTGGAAGCGGGCGGACGGCACGCCGGTGCGCGGCAAGGTGCACGATCCCATCGCGCGCAAGCTGGGCGGCGTGGCGGGGAACGCCGGCCTCTTCTCCACCGCGGCGGACCTGGCCCGCTTCGCCGCCATGCTGGCCAGCGGCGGCGAGCTGGAGGGCGTCCGCATCTTCCGCGAGGAGACCATCCGCCAGTTCACCGCGAAGCAGCCGAACGCCGGCAACCGCGCGCTGGGGTGGGAGACGCCGAAGGCCCGGGGCGGATCGTCGGGGAGCGAGATGAGCCGCCGCGCCTTCGGGCACACCGGGTTCACGGGCACCTCGCTCTGGGTGGATCCGGAGCGGGAGACGTGGACGGTGCTGCTGGCCAACCGCACCTTCGACCCGCAGGCTTCGAATCGCATCCAGGCGCTGCGCCGCGCGGTGAACGATCGCGTGGCGGAGGCCGCGGAGCTGGTGGACCTGGGCGGCGCGCTGGCGGAGTGAGCGGGGGGCAGCGGTGATGGAGTGATGGGGTGATGGAGTGACTGCGGATTCTGCGCGGGATTGCGACCTCCGCGCCGCGCCCCCTCCGGGCTCGCATTACTCGCCCACCTCCCCCAAAAACCCCTGGGGGAGGTTTGTTGTTGGGCGGACTCCCTGCGTGGTTGTGGGTCTCAGGACGGGTGAGTAGATCCTTCGGGCGGCACCGGAGCTTGGCGTCCACGCTGGGATCACGCGGCGCCTCCCTCGGATGCCACGGGTCGGGGTTGGTGGGGGAAGCGGCAGCATCACCACGGATCTACTCCCCTCTCCCGCGCAGTTTGCGGGAGAGGGGCCGGGGGTGAGGGGTCCGCGCGAAGCGCGACGCAGTTCACCCCCTCTCTGCGAGGAACGAGCGGGGAGGGGGCCGGGGGGAGGGGCCCCGCCTCGCGCCGGGAACCCCGAGTGTACAGATTGATGCGCGGAATCAGCTGGCGCCGTGCCGGCTATTCCCTATTCCCTATTCCCTATTCCCTGGCTTGTTCGTTCAGGTCGCCCTTCCGCTCCCGCTGCCGCGTACCTTCACGTACGCCGTTCCCCCCGAGCTGCGCGCGGCCGCGCGGCCGGGGGCGCGCGTGCTGGTGCCGTTCGGGCAGAAGGAGAAGATCGGCTGGATCGACCGGGTGGCGGAGGCGCCGGAGCGCGCGGACCGCATCAAGCCCGTCACCGGCGTGCTGGACGCGCACCCCAGCGTCACGCCCAGCATCCTGCGCCTGAGCCGCTGGATCGCCGACTACTACCTGGCGCCGCTGGGCCTGGTCTTGCGCACCGCGCTCCCCGCAGGGCTCACCGACTCGTCCACCGACTACGTCACCCTGCTGCGCGAGCCGGGGGAGGGGCTGTCGCCGCTGGAGCAGAAGGTGACGGCGTGGCTGGCGGAGCACCCCGGCCCCCAGGCCGTCCTGCGCGTCCGGCGCGAGCTGGGCGACCACGCCTGGTGGCCCGTCATCCGCCGGCTGGAGGAGGACGGCGTGGTGCGGGTGGACACGGAGGGCCCGCGCGTGGAGCCGCCCATGCGCACGCGCCGCGTCGTCCGCATCGACCGCGCGCTCCCCACGCTCCTGGCGCGCGAGGAGGCGTTCGGCCGCGCCAGGCGCCAGCGCGAGGCGTACGAGACGCTGGAGTCGCTGGGCGGACGCGCGGAGGCCGCACACCTGACCGCCGGCCTCGGCTTCGACTCCACGATCGTCCGCAAGCTGGTGGAGAAGGGGCTGGTGGCCGTGGAGGAGGAGGTGGTCCCCCGCGATCCCTACGCGGCCATCCCCGACGGTGCGGCGCCGCGGCTGCATCCCACGGACGCGCAGGCCGCCGTCATCCGCGCCCTGGTGAACGCCGGCCGCACGCACAAGCCGGGCACCTTCCTTCTCCGCGGCGTCACGGGATCGGGAAAGACGCTGGTCTACATCGAGCTGCTGCGCGAGGTGGTGGAGCGGCAGGGAAAGACGGCCATCGTCCTGGTCCCCGAGATCTCGCTCACGCCGCAGACGGTGGGGCGCTTCAAGGCTGTCTTCGGCGACCGGGTGGCCGTGCTGCACTCCGCGCTCTCCGACGGCGAGCGGTACGACGAGTGGCGCTCGCTGCGCGCGGGGGAAAAGCGGATCGTCGTGGGCGCGCGCTCGGCCATCTTCGCGCCGCTGGACAACCTGGGTGCCATCGTGGTGGACGAGGAGCACGAGGCGTCGTACAAACAGGCGGACGCGCCGCGCTACCACGCCCGCGAGGTGGCGGTCGTCCGCGCGCTCCTGGAGGGCGCCGTCTGCGTCCTCGGCTCCGCCACGCCGTCGCTGGAGAGCTGGAGCAATGCGCGGGCCGGGAAGTACACGCTGCTGGAGCTGCCGGAGCGCGTGGGCGGCCACCCGCTGCCGCCGATCCGCGTCGTGGACCTGCGCGCGGAGCGACGGCGGGTGAAGAAGACCACGGGACCGCTGCAGGAGCCCGCGCCGGTCGTGCTGGCGGACGTGCTGGTGGACGCGGTCCACGAGCGCATCCGCCGCCGCGAGCAGACCATCCTCCTTCTCAACCGCCGCGGCTACGCGACGTTCGTGCAGTGCCGGGAGTGCGGGCTGGTGTGGCACTGCCCGCAGTGCAACGTCTCGCTCACCTTCCACCGCCGGCGTGCGCGGCTCACCTGCCACTACTGCCTGCACGAGGAAGCCGCGCCGAATCGCTGCCCCGCCTGCGGCTCCGACGACCTGAGCTTCAGGGGGATCGGCACGGAGCAGGTGGAGCGCGCGGTGGAGGAGGCGTTCCCCTCCGCCCGCATCGCGCGGATGGACGTGGACACCACGGCGGGGAAGTGGGCGCACCACACCATCCTGGGCCGCGTGGAGCGGGGCGAGGTGGACATCCTGCTGGGCACGCAGATGATCGCCAAGGGGCTGGACTTCGCCAACGTGACGCTGGTGGGGGTGATCAACGCGGACGTGGGGATCAACCTCCCGGACTTTCGCGCCACGGAGCGCACTTTCCAGCTGCTGACGCAGGTGGCGGGGCGCGCGGGGCGGGGCCCCAAGGGCGGGGAAGTGTTCATCCAGACCGCGCTCCCCAACCACTACGCCATCGAGTCCGCCACGGAGCACGACTTCGTCGGCT
This sequence comes from Longimicrobium sp., assembly GCA_036260235.1. GTDB lineage: Bacteria > Gemmatimonadota > Gemmatimonadetes > Longimicrobiales > Longimicrobiaceae > Longimicrobium. Next base: position 15,459 of record DATAAG010000552.1, on the reverse strand, counting down.
TCGCGGACCGGGAGCTGGAGACGCGCCGGGAGCCGGCGTATCCGCCCTTTTCGCGCCTGGTGAACGTCGTCGTCAGCGGGATGGACGAGCGGGCGACGCAGGACGCCGCGGTTGCCGCGGCGGACTGGGTGAGCGGGCTGCTGGCCGCGCGGCGGGTGCGCGGGGTGGAGCTGATCGGCCCGGCGCCGTGCCCCATCGACCGCATCCGCGGCCGCTGGCGCTGGCACTTCATCCTGCGCTCGCCCAGCAGCAAGGTGCTGGGCAAGGTGGCGCGCTACTTCTACGAGAAGTACAGCGTCCCCGCCAGCAAGGCGGACCTGCGCGTTGCCATCGACCGCGATCCCGTACAGCTGCTGTAGGCGCGGCTTCGCCGCGGGGCCCTTCTCCCCCGCCGGCCTTTCGCTCGTTCCTCGCGACGGCGGCGACCCCTCCCCCAACCCCGGGGGAGGGGTGGTTGAGGCAGGTTCCTGACGCTTCGAACGCCCACCAGGTGTGGCGAGTGGATTCCTCGGTCGACGTCCAGGGTCCTGCCGTACGCGAGTGGCGGGTGGCGCCACCTTCGCAGTGACACTTCGCGGGGCACTGAAGTGCTCCCCCTCTCCCGCGGAGCGGGGGAGGGGGCCGGGGGAGGGGGCCCTCGCGGACGCAGTGAGATGTTCGTCGAAGCGTCTCGGCCCGGCATAACCAACCTCCTCGGGGTTTTGAGGAGGGGCAGCCGCCGCGAGGCGGCTGCCCCTCGTCGCATGAAGGAACGCATGGCGTGCGTGACAGGCGGCCGATTCCGCCAGATATTGGGATGGCTCCTCGCGGATGCCGCCACGCACCCGCTGTGATCCGCCGCATTTCACAATGGGGGAATCGATGAAAAAGCTCACGCTGAACCTGGCCACGCTCGAGGTGCAGTCGTTCGCGACCGACGACGTGGCGCTGCGGCCATGGGGCACCGTGCATGCCCGGCAGGGGGGGAAGCCCACGGGACAGCAGGACACGGACTGCTCGGCGGTGGATGCGTGCCCGTCCGCGCGCGGCTGCTCGGAGCTCAGCCCGTGCCGGCCCACCGAAGGGACCAACTGTCCGTCCGCCGCGCTCAACTGCGAAACGTCGCGCGGCTGCACCCGCCAGCCGGGGTGCGACGACCCCTCTGCCGTGGACGCGTGCATCTCGGAGCGCGGCTGCACGGAGATCAACTGCCCGGCGCCGGCGGGTCAGTAAGGCAGCCCGGAGGACCGCCGCCGCGCCGGCGAAGGCGGCGATCCCCACGCGGCGAGGGCTGGCCGGGCACATGCCCCGTCAGCCCCTCACCCGCCGATCGTTCTCCGGGGAGCACCCCTTCCGCCACGCACCCGGAGAGCACTGTGACACTCCGCCTCGCATCCGCCGCGCTCACCCTCCCGTTCGTCCTGCTCGGGGCGTGCGCCGTTCCGCGCGCGCAACCCGCCCCCGTGCCGCGCGAAGGGTTTGTGGCGGGCGCGGACGGGGTGCGGCTGTACTACCGGGTCGCCGGGGCGGGGCCGGACACGGTGGTGGCGCTGCACGGGGGGCCCGGCGTGGGGCACGAGGTGCTGGCGCCCGACCTGGCGCCGCTGGAGGCGCGGCACACGGTGATCTACTACGACCAGCGCGGCGGCGGGCGGTCGGGGCTGCCGGACACCACCCTGCTGGGGATCGACCGCTTCGTGGAGGACCTGGAGGCGGTGCGGCGGCACTTCCGGATGGAGCGGATGACGCTGCTGGCGCACTCCTTCGGCCCCATCGTGGCCGCGAGCTACGCCCAGGCGTACCCCGCCCGCGTGGAGCGGATGGTCTTCGCGGGCGCCATCGGTCCGCGGCGCGCGGACGGGCGTGCCTACGCCCGGGCGCAGGCGCAGCAGCGGGATACCGCCCGCGAGCGCCGCTGGCAGGGCATCATCCGGAAGTTCCTCACCGGCACGCCCCAGGACGCGGTGGATGCCTGCCGCGACTACGAGGCGATGACGCGCGAGATGGCGGCGGTGGAGGGGCGGCCGCAGAGCAGGGGCACCTCGTGCGATGCGCCGCCGGAGGCCGTGCAGTACGGCTACCGCTACACCAGCCAGATCACGCCGCGCAGCCTGGGCGAGTGGGACTTCACCGGCTCCCTCGGCCACATCCGTGCGCCGCTGCTGGTGATCACGGGCGAGCGCGACGAGACGCCGATGGCCGGGCATACGGCCTGGGCGGCTGCCGTCCCCAACGGCCGGCTGCTGGTGATCCCCGGCGCCGGCCACGGCCCGCACGTGGAGGCCCCCGGCATCTACTTTCCCGCGCTGGAGGCGTTCCTGGCCGGAGGCTGGCCCCCGGGCGCGGTGGATCCGACTCCCTGACACCAGATCCCACGGAGAAACGGAGGAACTGCCGACTCAGATGCAGTTGCTCCGTTCGTCCGTGTGCGACAAAGTCTTTTCGTGCGTTCCGTATGAGGTGGCGGGCGCGTAGATGTGGGCGATCTGGCGTAAGTCTCAGTGTTGCATTGGCTTATGGGAGAGGCGCGCCGGGGGCCGCGTGAGAAGATGTTACGAGAGTGAACAGGAGCCTTGACACAAGATATGGTGCTGTGGCTTGACGATTCGCCCCACCCGTGGCATTGTTCAGACTGGCCGTTCCAGATCGTGCGGCCTCACCCCGCGGATTTTTCCGGAATTCGTGTCGCAGGCGCAGGGCGCGCGGACGTGTCGCGGGCACCGCCTCAGGGGGGATTGCTGCATCCGTTCGCACGGTCCTTGAATCATTCACCTTCAGCCAGGCCGGAGCGCAGAAAACAGGGTCACGCCCAAGCGAGAGGAGGCGAGCAAGCACATGGGTTGTCTGGCGCTCAACGCATCGTACGAACCGCTGACCATTCTGCCGGTGGAGCGGGCGTTGCGGCTGGTGTTCGACCGCAAGGCCGAGGTGCTCGAGGCGGACGACGCGCGCATCTTCCGCTCGGCGCGGGAGCGCGTGGCCGCGCCGCTGGTGATCCGGCTCAAGCGGTTCGTGCACGTGCCGCGCAGGTTCCGACGGCAGGTCACCAACACCTTCCTGTTCGCGCGCGACGGGTACCGCTGCCAGTACTGCGGCCGGCACAAGGCCCAGCTGCGCGGCCGCGAGTTCCTTACCCGCGACCACGTGCTCCCCATGTCGCGCGGCGGCGACAACAGCTGGGAGAACGTGGCCACCGCGTGCTCGGCGTGCAACAACCGCAAGGCCAGCCACCTGCCGGAAGAGATCGGGATGCACCTGCTGCACAGGCCCAAGGAGCCCAACTACGTGGAGCTGGTGTGGGCGGTGCGCCGCGTGACGGCCGTGCAGGCCAAGTACATCGCGATGTTCTACGGCGAGGAGGTGCTGGCCGCGCTGCTCAAGCACTCCGAGGACGGGCACGGTCACGCGCATGGGCACGAGCCCACGCGCCAACACCTGGCGCTGGTAGACTGAAGGCGGGCCGTCGATCCTGACCGGCCCGCCTTCTTCTTGTGGGGAGGCCCTCCGCCCGATCGGCTGACCGGGCGGAGGGCCTTCGGTCGTTCGAAGGGCAGGCGACTAGCCGTGAGAGTGCTTCAGCAGGCTTCCGCGCGAGGAGCACGCCCCCTCCGGGCTCGCAAGACTCGCCCACCTCCCCCAAAAACCCCTGGGGGAGGTTGATCAGACAGACAGAGCTGAGACACGACGACACGCATCCCACTGCGCCCGCGGAGGGCCCCTCCCCCCGGCCCCCTCCCCGCTCGTTCCTCGCGGAGAGGGGGAGAACTGCGGGTCCATTCCAAAGGAGGCGCCACCCGTCGTTCGCGTACGACCGACCTCGGCCGCTGAGAGGACTTGCCGAACCTGGTGGTCAGCCGTGGGGCCGCGATCCAGCCTCACCACCCCTCCCCCGAAGTTGGGGGAGGGGTCGCCCGCCGTCGCGAGGAACGAGCGAAAGGCCGGGCGGGGGAGAGGGCCTCCCGCGCAGCGGCAGGGGGTAAAACTCACCTGATCTGGAGGCGCGTCGAAGCGCAACGGAACCGCACCCACGATCCTCTCCGGGCCGACGTGGCGCGGGGCGCCTTCCGCGCCTAGATTCGCGCCCATCCGGACGCATCCGCTTTTCGTCGACATCGGCCCCGATTTACCCCATGCACCACACTCTCCGCATGACCGCGGCGGCGCTGCCGCTGCTGATCGCATCCGCCGCGCAGGCGCAGCAGTTGCGCGTGCCGAACGAGAACCCGCGCGTGCGCCAGGCGCTGGAGTATGCGCGCCAGGGCGAGCCGCAGACCATCGAAGACCAGATCGCCATCTGCCAGATCGAGGCGCCGCCCTTCAAGGAGCAGCGCCGCGCGGAAGACTACCGCCGCCGACTGGAGGCGCTGGGCCTGCGCAACGTGCGCATCGACGCCGAAGGCAACGTCATCGCCGAGCGCCCGGGCGAGCCGGGGGAGCCGGTCGTGGTCATCTCCGGGCACCTGGACACCGTCTTCCCCGAGGGCACGGACGTCACCGTCCGCCGCGAGGGCACCACCCTGCGCGGCCCCGGGATCGTGGACGACTGCCGCGGGCTGGCGGTGCTGCTGGGCGTGGCGCGGGCGCTGGACCAGGCGCAGGTGCGCACCCGCGGCACCATCGTCTTCGTGGGCACCACGGGCGAGGAGGGGCCGGGGAACCTGCGCGGCGTGCGGCACCTGTTCGCGCAGGAGATGCGCGACCGCATCGACTACTTCATCTCCATCGACGGCGTGGGGCTGGGGCTGACGAAGGACGCGGTGGGCAGCCACCGCTACACCGTCACCTACCGTGGCCCCGGGGGCCACAGCTACGGCGACTTCGGCGCGCCGAACCCCATCCACGCGCTGGGGCGGGCCATCGCGAAGATCTCCGAGTTCCAGGTGCCCACCGATCCCCGCGTGACCTTCAGCGTGGGAATCGTGGAGGGCGGCACCTCGGTGAACTCCATCGCCATGAGCGCGGCGATGCAGGTGGACATGCGCTCGGTGGACGCGTCGGCGCTGGACGCGCTGGATGCGCGATTCCAGGCCGCCATCCGCCAGGCGCTGGACGAGGAGAACGCGCGCTGGCCGCAGGGCGAGCGGCTGACGGTGGAGGTGGACACCATCGGCATCCGTCCCGCGGGCTCGCAGCCGGCGGACGCACAGATCGTCCGGGCGGCGTCGGAGGCGGGGCGGGTGCTGGGCTTCGAGGTCCCCGCCGTGGCCAGCAGCACGGACTCCAACATCCCCATCAGCCTGGGGATCCCCGCCGTGACCATCGACGGCGGCGGGCGCGGCGGCGGCGCGCACTCGCTGGGCGAGTGGTTCGACACCACGGACAGCCACCTGGGGACGCAGTGGGCGCTCCTCTTCGTCCTCACCCTGGCCGGCGTGCGGTGACGGCGATGCGGCGCCTGCGGCTGCTCATCGTCCTGGCGCTCCTGCCGCTCGCCTTCGTGTCGCTGCGCGAGACGGCCGCGGTGGACCGCTGCCTGGAGGCGGGCGGCAGCTACGACTACCGCGGGCGCCGCTGCGACATGGCCGTGACGCACGAGTACGAGCCGTTCCTGCAGCGGCACTCGGTGCTGCTGGGCGCGGTGGTGGTGGCGCTGGCGGGGCTCGGCGTGGCCGTCTACCTGCGCGGCCGAGGCATGCGGCGCCGCGCGGGGTGAGTGGCTGCATCCGGGATTGTCATCGGCGGGGAGTGGCGGTTAGCTTTCGTATCCAGGCCTGCGGAAGAGGAGAGAACGATGCCAATCGTCACGCGCACGTTGAAGAAGGGTGGTGACACCGGAAAGCTGAACCGGGACGAAGTGCGCGCCGTCACGCTCGCCATCCGCGAGGGCCGCATCGACGAGGTGCTTTCGGGGGAGGTGCTGCAGCAGGCGCGGGCGGCCGCAAAGAAGAACGGCGGCCGCAACGGCCATCCCCTCAAGTCTGCTCACAACGCAATCCAGGCGCGGGTCGCGCTCGCCAACGACTGATCGCGACCCCCGCCCGTGACCGCCTACGACGAGAGCGTGTTCATCAACTGTCCGTTTGATGAACCTTATGCGCCAATCTTTCACGCCATCGTCTTTGCCGTACACGATTCCGGCTTCTTTGCGCGTTGCGCGCTGGAAGCAGACAACGGCGGTGAGGTCCGGATCCAGAAGATCGCCCGGATCATACGCGACTGCCGCCATGGCATCCATGACCTGAGCCGCACTGACATCGACGCACAGATCGGGCTGCCACGCTTCAACATGCCGCTGGAACTGGGGATGTTCCTCGGTGCGCAGATGCTCGGACCTGCAAGGCAACAGGCAAAGAACTGCCTCGTGCTGGACGTGGAGCGATACCGGTACTGTAACTTCTGCTCCGACATCTCCGGGCAGGACATCAAGGCACACGGCGGCGATCCGGAGCGCGCGCTGGAGGCCGTGCGCAACTGGCTCGGGACCTTCAGCCTGGCATACGGGATGGGGACGATCCCGGGGCCGAAGAAGATGAAGGAGCGCTATGCACTCTTTGTATCGCAGTTGCCACTCCAGTGCGCCGGCGTGCATCTGGAGCCGCACGCGCTCGGCTTTCTGGAACTCCGGACGATGGTACAGGAATGGCTGAACCAGAATCCCGTTTGAAGAGCGGTCATTTCGTAGAAGCGGGAGGCGACCAGAGGACGCGGAGAACTTGCATGGGTTCTCCGCGTCCTCACTTTCTCCTCCGCACTCTCTATGGAACTGCTCTCAGTTCCTGACGGCGGCGGCGATGGCCGAGTCGCGTTCCGCGGCGCTGCGCGCCCGGTGTGTCCCGTGTCCGCCGTCCCGGCAGGCCGCCGCCGGCACCAGCACGACACACAGGCCGCGCGGGGTGATCGATCTCGGTCGCCGGCTGAGGACGTGGCTCATGGTCGCGTGGTCTGGATGAAGGGAGAGGGCGGCTTGCGACCGCCGCCGGGGGATTCGCATCTTACCGCTGGAAATCACCTGTACCAAGGATCACGATGGCGGAATTCGAGGCCGCCCGGCTGACGGCGGTGCCGGAGGGCGAGGCGCGGGGCTTCACCGTGGGCGGGCGCGAGATCGTGCTGTGCAACGTCGAGGGCGAGATCTACGCGCTGGACGGGATCTGCACCCACGAAGAGCTGCCGCTGGACGGGGGGGAGGTGGAGGGCACCACGCTCGTCTGCAACTGGCACGGCGCCACCTACGACGTCTGCACCGGCCGCGCGACCGGCCTTCCCGCCGTGGCCCCGCTGCAGACCTTCGAGACGCGCGTCGACGACGACGGCCGCATCTTCGTGACCCTCCCCGGCTGACCCGCCGGCGACCCATGTACGGTGAGCCCCGGCCGGGAGTTCCGGCCGGGGCTCCGTCGTCTGGCGCGCGGTCCGGCCGGCGGCCATCATGTGCGCATGAGACGGATGACGATTCCAATCCTCGCGCTTGGCCTGGCGGCGTGCGCGCGGACGGGTGAAACCCGAAAGGGCGGAGGGGCGGGGGAGATGCGATTCCTGGCGCTGGGCGACTCGTACACCATCGGCGAGGGGGTGGAGGAGGGGGAGCGGTGGCCCGTGCAGCTCGCCCGGCTGCTGCGGGAGCGCGGGATCGACGTCGCCGATCCACAGATCATCGCCCGCACCGGCTGGACCACGGACGAGCTTTCCACCGCCATCGACGATGCGGACCCGCGGGGGCCGTACACGCTGGTGTCGCTGCTGATCGGCGTGAACAACCAGTACCGCGGGCGCAGCGCGGAGGAGTACCGCGGCGAGTTCGTGGAGTTGCTGCGGCGCGCCGTCGGCTTCGCGGGCGGGGAGGCGTCGCGGGTGATCGTGCTCTCCGTCCCGGACTGGGGCGTGACCCCGTTCGCCGAGGGCCGCGACCGCGCGCGGATCGCCGCGGAGATCGACGTCTACAACGCCATCAACCGCGAGGAGGCGGAGCGGGCGGGCGCGCACTGGGTGGACGTGGCGCCGCAGAGCCGCGCCGCCGGAGCCGACCCCGCCTACCTGGTCTCCGACGGCCTGCACCCTTCCGGCCGCGCCTACGCCGAGTGGGCGCGCCTGGCCCTCCCCGCCGCGCTGGAGGCGCTGCAGCCCTCACGCGAGGCGTGAGGCTCGCACCTTTCGCATGGCCTCGCCGGCTCAGGCGGGAAGGCCGACCTTCCCCTCCAGCACCTTCACCGCGATCTCGACGCTGAGGCCCCGCGCCGTGTCGAGCACCCACCTGCCCACCGACTTGAGGTAGCGCACGGCCGCGTTCGCGTCGCCCGCCTTTGCGGCCATCTCGGCCCTGGCGACCGCCCCGACGTCGGCGTAGCACCCCGGATCGTCCGGTGGAGGGACCAGCGCCATACGGAGATACGCGAGCTCCCGCGCCAGCTGCTCGATGTCCAGTCCGGCGACCTGGATGACCTGCTGGTTGAACGTGTTTCCTGCCGCCGTCGTGTGCGGCCCGACGGCGCCTACCGGCCCATAGACATTGTATACGTCACCCGTCCGGATCTCTCTGACCACCTTCTCGGTTTTCGTGAGGATCTGTGGGCGGATGTTCAGCGTTTTCAGCTTTACGAGCAGCCTGTCCGCACTGCCGGGTTCCATCTCTTCGAATACCTGTGGAGCGAACGTCTCGATGACGTGGCTCCGGGCGTCGAAATATCGCTGCGAGACCGTGTCGGCGCGCAGAAAGCGGCGGGTGGCCTCGTTCAGGTAGTGCTGAAAGAACTCCGAATCCTGACGGATCCCTTCTTCGGTGCTTCCCCCCGCCGCGGCCTGCTCCAGGATGATCCGGAAGCACTCGTACTCCGTGTGGAGCCGGGCGAGCAAGATCCGCAACTCCCGGCAAGTGCCCGTGCCGGCATGACCGCCGTTCTGGTGGCTCCCGGGCGCGTCGCGGTTGCGCCTGATCGCGAACACGCGAACGCCAACGTTGCCAATCTGCTGCCACCACTGGTGGACGGTCACCCGCCTGTCGGATCGGCAGGGCAGCCTGCGCGCCCGGGAGGGGATCTGGACCTTCTCGTTGCGTGAGTGATAGAGGATCAGGCACGGCGCGCCTGCCCGTGCCCAGCCGGCGCTGACCGGCTGCGCGAACGCCTTGGAGGTGGACGCCCGTAGGTAGAGCTGGGCCAGCGCGTGTCCCGCCCTGGCCACCGGGTGCGTTTCGAGACACCCGGGCCGGCTCCGTACCAGCGCCGGACCCGAAAGCAGGCTTTCGGCGAACCATTGTGCAGGGACGGGATGATCGAGCGTGCGCGGGGCCGTGAGCAGCACGGCTTCGAACTTTCCTACCGCAAGCCCGTCGAAGTAGAAGAAGCGGTTGCCTGTCTCAAGCCGTATCGGGGGATCGTCATCCGCGGCACGAAGCGTCGCCGGGCCTACGTGGGGCAGGGCTTTCCTTGCATCACAGACCACCGATTCACCTACCCACCCCGCCACGCCGCCACGCCTTCTGGGTTTGACCTGGCCTACCGAACGAAGAAAATGTGTGTAGAGCGAAGGCGACGGCCACAACGGTTTGGCAAGGATGCCCGTGTGGTCAGGTTGAAAGATCCGCAGGTCGGCGATCGGATAATGGACGAACGAAATCAAGGCAGGAGAAGTTCAGGGCGAAGAAAGTGCCCCCAGCCGGCGAACGACTGGAGGCGCGAGGATGGCAGGGACTTGAACCCTCGACCTCTGCATTGTCGATGCAGTGCTCTCGCCAACTGAGCTACATCCCCGCTGGCGCCGAACGGCGATCCGATGTCGCGCCCGGCATGTCCAAGATGAGGCTGGAATCGGAATGGCGCAAGAATCCCGTTCCGCTCGGCTCAACGAGCGAGATGGCAAGATCCACGCGTAGCCCCCGGCTGTCGTGTGTACCGAGACTCACCATTCCCGTGGGGCTGCTGACGCGTCCCTCTGGGTGAGAACAGAAGACAAGGATGGAACGGTGTCAGCACCGTCAGGAACTGTCAACAATCCTCCCGGTCTGATGTGTAAACGATCATCCCGGTCGCTCACCCCATCACCCCCTCACCCCGCCCCCGGCTCCGCCCTGCGCCAGCGCCAGCGTGCTCCCGATGATGAGCGCCGCGCCCGCCAGCGTCCCCCAGTCCGGCAGCTCCGCGAAGAACAGGGTTCCCCAGATCCCGGCGAAGACCACCTGCAGGTAGGCCGTGGCGGCGGCGCGGCCGGCGCGCTCCATCCGCAGCCCGTGGGTGATGCACGTCTGACCCAGCTGCGTGAAGATCCCCACCCCCAGCAGCACCAGCCACTCCCCCGGCGTGGGCCACACCGCGTCCCGCAGCGCCGTCGGCACGGAGCCGATGACGGAGATCAGCGCGAAGTAGAAGACGATGACGGTGGCGTGCTCCGTCGCGCCCAGCTTGCGCACCGCCACGTACGCCGTGCCGCTGCACACCGCGCCGAACAGCCCGATCCCCACCGTTACCGGATCCAGCGCCGCGCCTTCGCCAAAGAGGAGGGCGGGGCGCATCATCAGCACCACGCCGGCCATGCTCAGCGCCACCGACATCGCCTCGCGCCGCCGCAGCCGCTCGCCCAGGAACGGCACCGCGATCAGCGCCGCCCACACGGGATTGGTGTACTGCAGGACGGACGCGTCCGCCAGCGGCAGTTCCACAATGGAGTGGTAGAACGCGGAGAGCGCCAGGAACCCGAACACGCCGCGGACCACCAGCAGCCCGCGCCGCTCGCGCGATCCCCACGGGGACACGCGCGCCAGGCGCACCGCCCAGGCGCTCAGCAGCAGGGTGAGGACGGCGCGCACCATCACCACCTCCTGCGCGGGGAGCCGCTGCCCCGCCACCTTCACCAGCAGGCTCATGATGCTGAAGAAGAACGCGCCCGCCGCCATGTACCGCATCCCCGGCGGAAAGCGTCCCTCCGCCCGCGGCGCCGGTGCCTCCACTTCCGTCGCCGCCACCTCGCCTTGCAGCTCCGGCGTGGCGGCGACCGCTTCTTCCTGGTGCGCGCGTCTGTCTCGTTCCGGCACGTCCGTCCCTCGCAGGAGTGTCTCGCCTCGCGCGGCAAGATAGCCCCCGGCGCAAGCCCGCCTTGCGCATTGCGCGCGATCGCGGAGCTTGTCCCGTATCACCAGCACTGCGAGGAGCGGCCGATGGACGATGTCCGCGCGAGACATGCACAGGCAGAGGCCGAGCGGCTGCCGGACCTGCGCCTTCCCTCCGCGCCTGCCGGCACGCCGGTGCCGCTGGTCCCCGCCGGTGGCCGCCTGGTGCCGATCGTCGTGGCGGTGCACGGCGAGGAGTGCGACGCCTGCCGTGCCTTCGCCCGCGCGCTGGCCGGGGCGGACGCGGAGCTGCGGGAGTGGGACGGCCGCGCCGCGATCGTCGTTCCGGGCGACGTGGACCACGCGGCGCGGTTCGGGGACGGGCTTCCGTTCCCCGTGCTCGCCGATGCCGAGCGGAAGCTGTGGACGCGCACGAGGTTCGAGGGCGCGGCCGTGTTCGTCGCGGATCCCTGGGGCGAGGTGCGGCATCGCCACGTGGTCGGCGCGGCGCACGACCTGCCCACACCCGCCGAACTGGTGGACTGGACGCGCTTCGTGGCGATCCAGTGCCCCGAGTGCGAGGGCGAGGCGTGGTAGGGTAGGGTAGGGTAGGGAATAGGGAATAGCCTGCGGCTGCTGCCGCAGAACAATGGAGGAGCGCGGCCGACCAGCCGTTGCAGTTGAAGCCCCGTCCGGCGGGCGACGCGACAGCGGCGCCGGGACGGGGCTTGTGGCAGTCCCAGCGGCGGGTTCACCGGCTCAGGGCTGGGAGCCTGCTTCAGCGACGCGAAGTTCTCCCCCTCTCCTCGCGCAGTTTGCCCGGGGGGAGGGGGCCCGTCTTGCCGAACCGCCTCCGTGCACGTATCCAGAGTCAGCCCGCATCCCGAACGGAGGGCGCGGCCGGGACGCGGGTCCGCACGACAACCGCACACAGGGGCAGGATGAAGCCGTTCCTGATCGGCATCGCGGGGGGCACGGGGTCGGGAAAGACGACGGTGGCGCGGCGCATCTACGACTCGCTGCACCTGGACAGCGCCGTCTTCATCGACCACGACGCGTACTACCGGGAGCTGGGCCATCTGCCGCTGGAGCAGCGCGCCGCCATCAACTTCGACCACCCGGACTCGCTGGACAACGACCTGCTGATCCAGCACCTGGAGGAGCTGCTGGCCGGCCGGCCCATCGACAAGCCCGTCTACGACTTCGCGCGCCACACCCGCGCGGCGGAGACGGTGCGCGTGCACCCGCGCGACGTGATCCTGGTGGACGGCATCCTGCTCTTCGCCGAGCCGCGGCTGCGGGAGATGTTCGACCTGCGCATCTTCGTAGACACCGACGCGGACGTGCGCTTCATCCGCCGCATGCGCCGCGACATCGAGGAGCGCGGGCGCACGCTGGATTCCGTCATCGAGCAGTACCTCACGACCGTGCGGCCGATGCACTTCGAGTTCGTGGAGCCCACCAAGCGCTGGGCGGACGTCATCATCCCCCGCGGCGGGCAGAACCGCGCCGGCATCGACGTGGTCGCCGCCCGCATCCGCGAGCGCCTGGCCGAGAAGGCACGGGACGAGGGGAGGGGTGGCGGTGCGTAGACTTGTGGTGGCCCCGGACCACCCGGCGAACGTGCCCGTGCCGCGGCGGCTCGCCGCGCACGAGCCCGGCGCGCCGCTGTAGCTGGCGCCGGAGGAGGTGCCGCGCACTCGGTCCCGGCCTGTCGCCCTGCCTCCCCCTTGCCAAAATAATGCTCCTGTTGTACCGTCCTCAAAGAGACATTTATAAAGGACGATCTCGGCCCTATTTAGAGGGGACGCTCTCGGCCGCACTCCTCGACGTACCGTCCGCCGGTCAAAAAACCTCCACGTCGGCTGCTTTCCATCATCTCCCGGTCTGTGCTCGGGCCCCGGGAGACGGTTGTCGCTTCGCGCCCGGGCGTCTCATTTACAGGAGACAGGTTCATGAACCATCGTTTCAAAGCGCTGTTCTCGCTCGCCCTCACGAGTGCCGCGGCCGGCTGCGCCGATCAGCCGATGACTTCGCCGGAAGGTGCCGGGCCCGCCGCGGTTGCCGTTTCCGGCGAGGCCCGGCTGATTCCCGACCGGTACATCGTCGTGCTGAAGCCCGGAGCCAGCCCGCGCACCGTGGCCGGCGCGACCGCGACCGCGCACGGAGGAACCGTGCACTACATCTACGAGCACGCCCTCCACGGGTTCGCCGCCACGCTGCCGGCGGCGGCGGTGGAGGCGCTCCGCCACAACCCCCAGGTGGCCTATGTCGAACAGGACCAGATGGTGCAGCCTGGCGCCACCCAGACGAATCCGCCGTCGTGGGGCCTGGACCGGATCGACCAGCGCAGCCTGCCGCTGAACTTTGCCTACAACTACTACTACACGGGGGCTGGCGTGCACGCGTACATCATCGACACCGGCCTGCGCGCGTCTCATGCAGACTTCGCCGGACGGGTCGGGAACGGCTGGTCGTACATCAGCGACGGACGGGGCACCGACGACTGCAGCGGGCACGGCACTCACGTCGCCGGGACCGTGGGCGGAAGCGAATACGGGGTCGCCAAGGGGGTGACCGTGCACGCCGTGCGCGTGTTCGGGTGCTCCGGCGGATCGCCCAACTCCACCATCATCGCGGGCGTGGACGGGGTGACGGCAAACGCGATCAAGCCCGCGGTGGCCAACATGTCGCTCTGGGGCAGTGCCTCCACCGCCCTGGACGACGCGGTGCGGCGCTCCATTGCCAGCGGCGTCGCGTACGTGGTGATCGCCGGGAACGATTACGGGGGCAACGCCTGCAATTACTCGCCCGCACGGGTGAGCGAGGCGCTGACCGTCGCCGCCACGAGCGCGAACGACTACCGCGCCTCGTTCTCCAACATCGGGAGCTGCGTGGACCTGTTCGCGCCGGGGGAGAACATCGTCTCCGCGGGGATCGCCAACGACTACGCCTCGGCGGTGAAGGGCGGGACCTCGATGGCGGCGCCGCACGTCGCCGGGGCCGTCGCGCTGTACCTGGAGCGCGCCCCGGGCGCGTCGCCCGCGAGCGCGCACGGCGAGATCGTGGCGAACGCCACCAGCGGAAAGGTGCAGAACGCCGGGACCAACTCGCCGAACCGGCTTCTGTTCAGCCTGGAGCGGATGAGGATCACGTTCACCGGCCCGGGCTCCATCAGCACGGGCGGCACCTACGCATGGAGCGTGAGCGTCACGGGAGGCGAGGTGCCGGGTTCGTACACCTACTCGTGGGACATGCTGGAAGTGGACGGGTGCGGGGGGCAGTACCTGTATTCCGGCATCTCGAGCACCGCCAGCTACACTCAGGAGGTGTGGCCGGGCGATCCGGACTTCTACCTGTACGCCTACGTTACCTCCGGCGGCGAGACGGTGAGGGTGTCGAAGTTCGTGAACGTCTGGCAGCCGCTGACGCCGTGCCCGCAGTGATCCGCGCGTGATCCTGCCGGAGTCTGCACGGCCCGTGGCGGTGCATCACGGGCCGTGTCTCGCTCCGGCGGCGGGCAGATCCGCGCCGGCATCGGACGTGGTCGCCGCCCGCATCCGCGAGCGCCTGGCGGAGACGGCGCGCGACGAGGTCGCCGCCGGCTGATGCAGGAAGCATCGCGCGGAGGACGCGGAGGAAAAAAGGAGAGAGGACGCGGAGAAGGCATCACGCCTCCGCGTCCTCTCTCTTTTTCGCCTCGTCCGCGCGAGGACGGCGGCCGGCTGGGGGTCAGGCGGCCTCGCCCGGCGCGCGGCCGTAGCCGTGCTGCACCGCCACCGCCGGCCGCGGCGGCGGAGCGCAGTCAATACGGCGCGCGAAGGTGCGCGCGGGCTCCAGGGCGTGCTCGTCCCGGGCCGCGGGCGCGTGGGGGTGCGGGTGCGGGTGCTGTACGTCCATGATCCTGCGCTGGATCGAGTTCCGTCCGTGAACCGTTGCCATCGCATATGGGCACCGGCCGTGCCGCGCCTGTAGCAGGCGCCGGCGGAACAGGCTCCGGATGTAGCACGACGCCGCAAAGCGCCCATCGTGAACGGACCCTGCGGCGGGACTTGCACGCGCCCCCGCCCCCCGCCGCCCGGCGGGGCGGCGCCCCGGCGGGAGGGACGCCGATCACGATCATCGTACGGGAGGAGGACGATGGCGAAGAGCAACGAAGGCGGAGGGAAGCGCGGCGGCAAGCTGGACCTGAACACCGCCAGCCGCGAGGAGCTGATGGCGCTGGAGGGGATCGGCGAGCGCACGGTGGAGCGGCTGCTGCAGGCGCGCGAGGAGATGGGCGGCATCCAGAGCCTGGACGCGCTGGTGGAGATCGAGGGGATCGGCGAGACGACGGTGCGGCTGCTGGGCCAGCACGTGCAGGCCGGCGGCGGCGGCAAGGGGGGAGGGGGCGGGCGTTCGAAGGGCGGGGAGCAGGACGGGATGGCGCGGCAGGCGCGCGAGCTCTTCCTGCACCAGCTCTCCGACATCTACGACGGCGAGCAGCGCGTGGCCCAGATGCT
>DATAAG010000551.1:0-17666 GCA_036260235.1 Longimicrobium sp. | reverse complement strand
GCCACTCGCCGCGTGCGGAAGACGATGGCTCCGTTCTCCTTCGAGGCGTATGTCTCCTCACGCCGGCTGGCGGCTTCGTCCATCTGCCGTACGCGCTCACGCATACGATCAGCGAGTGGGCGGAGATCTCGCTTCTTCGGGGGAACGGCCTCGAACACGGGGCTCCGCGTCATCTCCATGTCTCCCAAATGGGTTGGCTCGGAAATCTGTACGCTCGATTACGCACTGTCAACTCTCGCGCCGGGCTCTACCGGCTCCGGGTACCCCTGTCATTCATGCTCCGCAGCCGAAAGCAGCTCAAGCATGTCTACGACCAGGGTCAGAAGGGGTTTCAGCAGCGCGTGGAGCTTCTCGTCCGGGCGCCGGGCCTCGAGCAGGCCCGGCCGATCCGAATGTACGTTCAAAACGCCGATGGGTATGTCTGCGTTGAGTGCGAGCAGGGGAAGCGAGACGAGGCTCTGCACGGCGTGACCGGCGCCGCGCAGGTAGTTCCGCAAGGAGTTCGCGACAGGCTCGGGAAGCGCGCACTCCCGGGTGCACCACTCGAGCAATTCCTCCTGGGACGCATATGCGACGGTCATCCGTTCGGTCCACGCGAAAGGGGCTCCCGGCAGAACACAGCGGTATTCCCGCCCACCCGCCTGGATGAAGCGCCGCCTCGGGACGGGCAGCGCGAGCCCGGCGAGATCGGGGTCGGGGTCGCTTCCCTGACGGTCCGTCCTCGCCGAGAGGCGCTGATCCGTGATCAGCGCGCCCTCGAGCTCCTCCAGAGACAGGTCATCCGGAGAAAAGTCGAGCCGAACGCCTCCGAGGTGGTCGCGCCGCACGAACAGCATGAGGTTGACCCCGATCGCCGCCCCTTCGGCGTTGTCGTATACCGCGAACACCTTCCCGATCGCTCTCAGGATGACGCGGGTCATCTGTGCAAGTTCTTCGACGGCTCGCGGGTTCTCCGTCACCAGCTCGTAGGCCTCGATGTGTGTGCGGTGGCAGAGGTCGACCTGCCGGCCGTACACGTCCAGGAAGTTTGTCGGCGGCATGGACTGGACGAGGCTCCGCAGCTGCTCCGTCTGCTCGAGGAGGGCGTCCGACTGCCCGATCAGGCGGTGCTCTGCACGACTCCGACGAGCTTCGTCCTCCCTGCTCTGGCGCATGTGTTCGTACTGCGCGACGAGCGTCAGAACCCCCGAGACAACGGCACATGCAAAGAACACGATGGTTAGCGCGGCGGGGCCGCCGCTCCAGTCGCGCGAGAGGAACCGTCCCGTATCCTGCCAAATGTCCCGTGCATGATCCTCCACGATCAGCGTTGCGACGAGTGCCGCCAGCAGGCTGACACCCTGCGTGAGCGGTGATCCTGCCATGCGGCGGCGGAGGGCTGCGCGAGCCCCCGAAGCAGAAGGAGGCAGCGGCAATGGGTTCTCGAGGAGCGGCTCGACTGACGGACGCGGGCTCATCTGCGGCAACGAAGTAACCGGGAAAGGAAACAGAGCGACCGGGCGGTGAATCTTCTGTCACGGCCGTGTCGGTGCAACTGAGCAGCAGCCACTGCTGTCCGGACCGGTCATGTGGCGAGCATGCAGTCGACGCCCCGCGCGGCTTTCGGGGCTTTCCGCCGTTGTGGCGGCGAGTTCACCCGCTCAGGCGACGGACGGGCAACCTGTCGCGCGGGGCTGGCCGATTGCACGAGAGGGGATCTCCCCTCTCCCACGGGGTTCTTCGGGAGCGGGGCCGGGGGTGAGGGTCCCGGCCCGCTGCGTGCACAGGCGCCGGCACACTCCCAGAGCGAACGAGGGCGATGAAGCGGCTGGTTCTATTCGACATCGACGGCACGCTGCTCTCCGCGGGCGGCGCCGGCGCGCGGGCGGTGCGCGACGCCATGCTGGAGGTGTACGGCGAAACGGGGCAGATCGGCGGATACAACATGGGTGGCCGCACGGACCCGCAGATCGTCCGCGAGCTGCTGACGGCAGTGGGGTACTCCGTGCAGGACGTGGAGGCGCGGCTGGACGCGCTGTGGGCGCGGTACATCGAAAACCTGCGCCGCGAGATCGGCCGGGTGCGCATCCACCCCTTTCCCGGCGTGCCGGAGCTGCTGGACCGGCTGGAGCAGTCGGGGGACCCCACCGTCCTGGGGCTGCTGACGGGCAACGTGAAGGAAGGCGCGCGCCTGAAGGTGGACGCGGCGGGGCTGGGCTTCGACCGCTTTCGCGTGGGCGCCTACGGGTCCGACCACTGGCAGCGGCCGGAACTCCCCGCCGTGGCCGCGCGCCGGGCGCGGGAGGCGACCGGGATCGACTTCGAAGGGAAGGAGATCGTCATCATCGGCGACACGCCGTTCGACATCTCCTGCGGCGCGCACCTGGGCGTGCGCACCATCGCGACCGCCACGGGGACGCACTCCGCGGAGGCCCTGGCGGCGCACGGCCCCGACTACCTGTTCGACGACCTTTCCGACGTGGACGCCGTCTGGCGCGCCATCATGGAGTGAGCACGGCGGTTCCCGCAGAGGCCGCCGGGACAAACGAAAAGAGGACGCGGAGGGAATTCCTCTGCGTCCTCTTTCCTTCAGCTCCGCGGCCGCTGCGCGGAACCTTCTTCAAGGCGATGCCGGCTACTCGTCGTCCGCCTCGTCGTCATCGTCGCCGGCGGAGGGAGGCGGCGACGGCTCCTCCGGCGGCAGGTTCGGCATCTCGTGCACCCACAGCGGCGGCGTGCGGCCGCGGCGCACGTAGAGGTCGCGGAACAGCTCCACCGCCTCCAGGCGAGCGGCGGGACGCTCCTCTTCCGGCAGCGCCCACAGCAGCAGGTCCAGCACCGCCGCGGCGTCGGCCACCGGCACCGCGTCGTCCGGCCCGCCGGCCATTCCCTCGCGCAGCTCGCGCGCGTAGTAGCGCTTCCACAGGCGCAGGTTGCGCTCGTACGGCACCGAGCCGTCGATGAACTTCTTGGTCGCGCCGACCTTTACGCCAGCGCGCTTGGCCACCTTCCGCAAGGACGTACGGGCGACCTGCGCCCGCACGTGCTCACGAATCCGGTCGATGGCCGATTCGCCCGCGCGCTCGCTCACTGGCCCCTCCCGCGCGGGAGAGGCCGCCGTGCTTGTGCACTTCGTTTACGTTGAGTTGGCTTACACTCTACAGATTAGTGCCGGTTTTTGAAGCGTGCAAGGACCAAAACCCCGGATTCTTACACTTATACAGAATGGACACCGGCAAGGCAGGGTCTACGTCGTACGCAGTCACCGGCTTACGGCAGGATGAGAAGCGTTCCCGGCGTACCGTGCTGAATCGGACAGCCGTGGTCACAAATGCACGCCTGTGGCTTCTTCCGATCCATCCAAAACGCCCAATCCCCCGCCTCAAAGGAGCGAGAGTACCCCCACGGCGAGCGAGATGGCGACCGCCGTTACCGCCAGCCAGACGGCGGTCCAGGCGCGGCGCAGCGCATCGTCCACGGCGGCGCGCAGGGCGTTCACCTCCTCCGCCTGCTGGGCCCCCAGCGCGGCGCGGTCCCGCTGGCCGTCCTCGCGCATGCGGGCCTGCGCCTCCTCCATCCGCCGCACCGCGGCGGGAAGGTCCGCCACCGCGTCCTCCACCTCCACCAGCCGCGACGACAGCGCCGACACCTCGTCCCCCAGCCCCCCGTCCGCCAGCGCCGGGAGCATCCCCGCCGCCGCGCCGAAGAGCGACTGGTCCATCACCCGCTTCGAGGCGAGCACCTCTTCCATCCCCGCCTCGAAGTGCCGCTGCTCGATGCGCTTCTCCTCGTCCGGCCCCGGCTCGGCGATGGCCATCTGCGCGGCCTTGAGGACGGCGTTCTTGATGTCGCCGCCGGTGGCCGGGTAGCGCTCCGCCAGGGCGCGAAAGTCCACGTCCGGCCCCAGCGGCGTCTTGCGGGCGTGGATCTGCACCCGCCAGATCTTCTCCCGCTCGTCCGGCCCGGGCTGCTCGAAGAGGATGTGGGTGCGGATGCGGCGCTCGAACGCCGGGTCGAAGTTGGCGGCCAGGTTGGTGGCGAAGATGACGACGCCGGCGAACTCCTCCAGCTCGCGCAGCAGCACGTTGACCACCGCGTTGGCCTCGCGCTGGTATCCCTGGTCCATGGAGGTGAAGCGCCGCCCGGCGATGGCGTCCGCCTCGTCGAAGAAGAGCACGGCGTCCTGCTCGGCGGCGGACTCGAAGACGGCGGCCACGTTCTTGGCCGTGGCGCCGGCCCACTGGCTCTCCAGCTCGTTGTAGCGCACCAGCAGCAGGCGCTTGCCCAGCGCGTCGGCGATGGCCTCGGCGCAGATGGTCTTTCCCGTCCCCGGCGGCCCCGCGAAGTTGAAGGCCAGCCCCAGCCCGCTCTCGTGCCGCTCTCCCAGCCCCCACCTGCCGAAGAGCACGTCGTGCTTGCGGATCTGCACCAGCGCGTTGTCCAGCGCGCGGCGGGTGGAAGGCGGCAGCACCACGTCGGCGAAGGTGCGCCGCGGCACCACCGCCGTGGCCAGCGCCTGCCGGTCCGGGCCGAAGATGAGGTCGCGCAGGGGGTTGGAGGACATCTAGTGCGTGAGTGCGTGAGTGCGTGAATGCGTGAGTGCGTGAGTGCGTGAGTGGGGCCTCACCCGCGGGGGCCCTCACCCGCGGCCTGAGAGCCGCACCCTCTCCCGCAAACGGCGCGGGAGAGGGGGTAAACTACGATTCGGACGGACCTGGCGTTTCTTTCCGCAGGTGAAGCCCCGTTCGGCGAGTGCAACGAGCCGGGACGGGGCTTGTGGCAGTCCCGGCGGCGGGTTTACCCGCTCAGCGGGGGTGATTGCAAGTCCGCAGCCGCTTCTGCGTTGCGCTCCGTCTCCGTCCCGCTCGGCCCGGCACGATCCCGCTGGGCGGCGGCACGTCCCGCTCGTCACGCGGCGTTCCCGCGGGCGTGATCGACCGGCGAGATTGCATCCGCGGCCGGCAGGCGCTCCGGTCCGCGACGCAACCCCATGAAACCGGGACGCAACCCCATGAACGTACCCGCTCGGCAGCGGCGGCACGACCTGGACTGGCTGCGGGTGATCGCCATCCTGCTCCTGCTCTTCTTCCACTCCGCAATGCCCTACGTGGCGGAGTGGGACTGGCATCTCAAGAACGCCGACACCAGCCCGCTGCTGCTGGAGGCCAACTACTTCCTCTCCCGCTGGCGGATGGCGCTGCTCTTCCTGATTTCCGGCGTGGGGACGGCGTACGCGCTGGGATTCCGCCCCGCCCGCGGCTACCTGCGCGAGCGCGGCCGCCGGCTGCTGGTCCCGCTCGTCTTCGGCATCCTGGTCATCGTCCCCCCGCAGATCTACCTGGAGCGGCTGGCGGAGGGCGCGTCCCATCCCTCGTACCTGCACTTCTGGCCTTCGGTGCTGCAGGGGCGGCCCTACCCGGAAGGGAACACGAGCTGGCACCACCTGTGGTTCATCGCCTACCTGTTCCTGTACTCCGTGGCCGCGCTGCCGCTCTTCCTGTACCTGCGCTCGGAGCACGGCAGCCGCCTGCGGGCGGCGGTCGCCGCGCGGCTGGCGGGTCCGTCCATCTACCTGCCGGGGCTGCCGCTGGGACTCGTGCTGGCCACGCTGTACGTGCGCTGGAGCGGCCCGCAGAACGTGGTGGACGACTGGGGGCACCTGGTCTACTACTTCGGCTTCTTCATCTTCGGCTATCTTCTCGCCGAGGCGGAGGGGGCGTGGCGGTGGATGGAAGAGAACCGCCGCACCTCGCTCCTGCTGGCCGTGGGGTGCATCGTCGTCATCAACGCCCTGCGCTGGAACGACGCGGAGCCGGCCTGGGGGTACAACGCGGGCAACGCCGCGCTGCAGCTGCTGCAGGGCTTCAACGCGTGGTTCTGGGTGCTGGCCATCCTGGGCTTCGGCCGGCGGTACCTCTCGTTCCGCAACCGGGTGCTGGACTATGCGAGCGAAGGCATCTATCCCTTCTACCTGCTGCACCAGACGGTCATCGTCGTCATCGCCTTCTACGTGATCCAGGCGCCCGACGGGGTGTGGGCCAAGTTCTGGTTCACCAGCCTGGTCTCGCTGGCGCTCACCGTGGCCGTCTACGACCTGCTCGTGCGCCCGTACCGCATCACCCGCTCCCTGTTCGGGATGAAGAACCCGCCCGCCTCTCCCCGACCCGTCCCCGCGCCCAGCCTCGCGCCTGATGCGCGGGAGCCGGCCCTGGCCGTGGACGCCGCGTGACCGGCGCCCCGCACGCCGCGGACGTTCCCGCGCGCTCCCCGGCGGACGCGCGGGAGCTTCCGTGGAGCTGGCCGGCCGCCTTCGCGGTCGCCACGCTGCTGGGGCTGCTCTCCTTCTCCTACTACTGGCTGGACGACGTGGTGCGGGGGCACCCCTCGCCCCCGCTGGAGCCGCTGGTGGAGGAGCTGACCGGCGCCTGGGGCGTGATGCTGCTGGTGCCGTTCGCCGTCCGCCTGGCCCGGCGCCACCCGCCGGCGCTGCGCCGGCGCGGGCTGGCCCACGCGGGCGGGGTGCTGGCGTTCTCCGCGGCCTCCACCACCTGGAACTGGGTCACGCGGTCGCTTCTCTTCCCCCTGCTGGGGCTGGGTCCGTACGACTACGGGCAGATGCCGCTGCGCTACCTGATGGAGCTCCCCAAGGGCGCCATCCTGTACGTGGTGATCGTGGCCTTCGTGGTGCTGCTGGACCGCTACCGCGCCGCGCGTGAGCGCGAGGTGCGCGTGGCGTACCTGGAGGCGGGGCTGGCGCGGGCGCAGCTGCAGAACCTGAGCGCGCAGCTGCAGCCGCACTTCCTGTTCAACGCGCTCAACACCATCTCGTCGGTGATGTACGAGGACGTGGAGCGCGCGGACCGCATGGTGGCCGGCCTTTCCGAGCTGCTGCGCGCCAGCCTGCGCGCCCGGGCGGACCAGGAGATCGCGCTGGCGGAGGAGCTGCAGGTGCTGGAGCGGTACCTGGAGCTGATGCGCGCGCGCTTCGGCGAGCGGCTGCGGGTGGAGGTGGACGTGGACGATGCCGTCCGCGGCGCGCGCGTGCCGGCGCTGCTGCTGCAGCCCATCGTGGAGAACGCCCTGCGCCACGGCGCGCCGCCGCCGCCGGAGTGCGCACACGTGGTGGTGCGGGCGCGGCGGATGGGTGGCGAGCTGGTGGTCGAGGTGCGCGACAACGGCCCGGGACTGCGCGGCGAGGCGCCCATCGCCAGCGGCGTGGGGCTGGCCAACACGGCGGACCGGCTGCGCGCCCTGTACGGCGGTCAGCAGTCGCTGGAGTTCCTGGATGCGACCGGCGGAGGGCTCATCGTGCGGATGACGATGCCGTTCCGCGAATCCGGCGTCCCCGCGCGGGAGGAGGCGTGGAGCCTGTCCGCGTCCTGATCGCCGACGACGAGCCGCCCGCGCGCGCCCGCCTGCGCCGCCTGCTGGCCGCCGATCCGCGGGTGGAGCTCGCGGGCGAGGCGGCCAGCGGCACCGAAGCGGTGGAGCTCATCGAGCGGCTGCGCCCGGAGCTGGTGTTTCTCGACATCCAGATGCCCGGCGCGGACGGCTTCGGCGTGCTGCAGGCGGTGGATCCCGCCGTCCTGCCGCACGTGGTCTTCGTCACCGCGTACGACGAGTACGCGCTGCGGGCGTTCGAGGTGCACGCGGTGGACTACCTGCTCAAGCCCTTCGACGCGGACCGCTTTCGCACCGCGCTGGCCCGCGCGATGGAGCGCGTCCGCGCCCGGACCCCTGCCGGGGCGGACGCCGGGCTGGAAGAACGGATTCGCCGCGTGCTGGCGGAGGCGCGTCCCGCGCCGGCGTACCTGGAGCGCGTGCTGGTGCGCGCCGGGACGCGCGCCGTGTTCCTGCGCGTGGACGAGGTGGACTGGCTGCAGGCGGAGGAGAACTACGTGCGGCTGCACGCCGGGCGCGAGAGCTACCTGGTGCGCGGCACGCTGGCCGGGCTGGAGGAGCGGCTGGACCCGGCCCGTTTCATCCGCGTGCACCGGTCGCACATCGTGAACGTCGCCAGCATCCGCGAGCTGCACCCGTGGTCGCACGGGGACTGGATGATCGTGCTGCGCGACGGCCGCGAGCTCATGCTCAGCCGCCGCTACCGCGACCGCCTCCCCGAGCTGGCGGGGTAGTCGGGACGCTGCCGCAGAGGGTGGGCGAAGGACCGGCCGCCCGCGAAGGCTGGCCGCTACTCCGCCGCCCGGACGTAGTCGGCGGAGATCTCGATTTCCCGGCTGGCGGCGAGGGAGAAGGCCTCCATCAGGTTGGTCTTCACCGATCCGGTGACCACCAGCTTGTGCGTGAGGTTCACCGTGGTGAGCGAATAGGAGCCGCCGCCCAGCTGAATGGTGGCGGGCACCTGGGCCAGGGTGCTGTGCATGGTCTCCTGCGCGTACTCCCGCAGGCGCTGCAGCAGGATCTCGTGCACCTCGCGGCCTCGCGCGCCGGCCTCCTGGATGATCTGCTCGGTGCGCTCCACCGCCGCATCCAGCAGCGCGGCCGCCTTCTCCCTTCCGTAGCGGAACCCCTCCCGCAGGGCGGCCACGATGCCGTCCCACGCCTCTTCCACGCGCCCCAGCACGGCGGCGTCCACCGAGGCGGCCAGTCCTTCGACGGCCTCTCCGCGCCCGATGCGGCTGGCGGCGGCGACCGCCTGCTCAAAGCGGTCGTGGCTGGCGAGCACAACGGTCTCCATCCGTCACTCCTCCCGGTGTCCAAGGGTCTCCGCCCGCGCGACGTCCCACCCGTGGGGCGTGCGCGCCATTAGCGGCCCGAGCGTCTCCGCCACCCGCGCGGCCAAGGCGTCCAGCGCGTCGTCCTGCACCGGCATGCGCCCGGACGCATCCAGAAAGCGGGTGAGCTTCGCCACGTCCAGGGGGTACGCCTGCGCGAGCGGAGCCAGCCCGTGCTGGCCCAGCCGCGCGGCCGCGGCGTCCCCCAGCGCCATGCGCAGGAGCTCGTCCTCCACGCGGACGGGCGGATCGTTCTCCAGCACCTGCACCGCCACGTCCCGCAGCCGCCGGGCCCAGGGCCCCAGGTCTACCTCCAGCCCGGACAGGTCCAGCGTCCAGTCCTCCACGGCGTCGATCCACTCCAGCGCGCGGCGGGCGCCCGGGGCCTGCGCCCCGCCCACCCAGGCGTGCGCGTCGAACACGGGGTTCTCCGCCAGCCGCGCGCGGATGTCGTCCAGCAGGCTCTCGTCCACCTGGCCGGCCCCGGTGCCCAAGCCGCGCACCTGCACGTACGACCATTCGCCGTAGCGGAACACGATCAGGTTCCGGCCGTCACCCCGCGCCAGCGCGCCGCTGCCGTCCAGCCGGATGTCGGCGAGGTCGGCCACGCGGGCCACCTCCATCCGGTACTCTCCGCGGGCTTCCACCTCGCGCGCAAGCTCCTCGAAGCTCTCCTCCGGCAGCGGAAAGATCAGCAGGTCGTAGCTGGGCGCCCCCGCCTCGCCGCTGGACTCCATCGTCCGGATGAGGCAGGCCAGGAAGTGGCCGTCGCGGATGAGCCAGAACGGCGCCCGGGTGCGGCCGATGGGAAGGATGAGCTGGCGCGAGATCATCGAGTGAACCGCGTCGGCGGACAGCATCCTCGGCTCGGCGCGCGCGTTCAGCAGCGACGACGCCGTGACCTCCATGATGTGGGCGCACCGCTCGTCCGCGTCCGCCACGCGCCACACGGGCGCGAGAGGTCCGCGCAGGGACTGCAGCGTCTCGCGGCCAAAGCGCTCCACCAGCCGCACCGTCTCCTCGGCGATGGCGTCCTCGTCGCTGTCCTCCATCAGCTTTCCCTTCACCCAGCCGAAGCGCAGCCCCGGCCGCTCGGGATCGGGAATGTAGCCGGCCAGGCGCCGCAGGTCCCCTGCGGCCGCGGCGGCGAGGTTGCTCACCCACTCCAGGTGCAGGCGCACGGCGGCCCCGGTGAACTCCTCCAGCGGCAGCCCCAGGTGGGGAAGGGCGTCGTAGGCGCCAAAGCGGGTGGCGTGCAGCAGCACCTGGAACGCCTCCGCCCCGCTGAGCGGCTCGCCGAGCGCCGCGCGCCAGGCGGAGACCACCGCCCGCACGGCCAGGTACCCGGCCTGGTACTTCGGGGCGTACTGGTCCAGGTACGTCCGCAGGCGGTACGCGCCGCTCGAGCGCAGCGCGCCGGAGTACATCTGCTCCAGCTCGTCGCGCGCCCGCCGCACGGCGGCCGCCACCTCAACCCCCCACTCCTGCGCCAGCTGCGCCGGCTGGCGGTCCACCAGGTGGTGGATGACCCCGGTGGTCGGGGAGTAGGTGAGCGCGTTCATGGTGGGATCGGCCGCCGCCTCGCCGAAGACGGCCAGCCCCTCGAACCAGGGGCTCCAGGTGGCCTCCAGCACCTGGATCTTCCGCGCCACCTCCAGCGTCTGCTCCAGCTCCGCCAGCAGCAGCACGTCGAGCCATTCCAGCCCGCCGCGGGGAACGCGCAGGGGCGCAATCCCCTTCAGCCGCAGCACGTCCGGCGGCGCCAGCTGGTACGGCGGCTCCCGGTACACCGTCGCGACGGTGATCTCCAGCTCCAGCAGCGCCCAGCGCATGGCGAGGGAAGCCACGCCCACCGCGCCCACCATGCTGAACACGTGGGTCACTTCGTGGCCCAGCACCAGCAGAAAGTTCTGCAGGTCGCGCTCGCGCAGCACCGAGGTGCCGTGGGGAACGGCCTCCCGCAGCCCGGGATGGAAGATGGACCAGTCCGCCCACACGGCGCCCGCGGCGTGGCGGGCACGCGCCTGCCGGGCCGCGTCCAGCCGCGCGTTCTCCACCTGGACGAGCCAGCCGCCGAACGCCTGCCGCTGCTGCAGCCACTCCGCCGACGATCCCTCCCACAGCGGGTTGGTCGCTGCCTGGTACGGCGCCAGGTCGGGAAGGCCGTCGGGCCGCTCGTCCGGGGGGAGCGCGGCCGCCAGCACCGGCAGCAGGAGGTGAAGGTACGGCGCGCGCTCCAGGCACGCCTGCAGGCACCGCAGCACCACGCGCCGCCTGTCCGCGTCGGCGGGAAGCCGGCAGGCCGCAGCCTCGAACGCGTCGAACGCCTCGATCCGCCGTCCCGGGTCCTCCTCCGCGGCGGCCACCAGGAACTCCACCCGCCGGGCGCGCGCAAAGCAGAGGTTGTCCGGCGACCCGCCCTCCTCCGCCAGCTCCAGCGCCAGCCCGGTCGCGGACTCCCGCTGCGCCGGCCGCAGCCAGGGCGCCAGGTTGATCGCGCTGAGCACGCAGGCAAAGGCGTCGTCCAGCGCGTCGTCGTCCCTCAGCAGTTCCGCGCAGCGCTCCAGGCCCGCGGCGGCGCGGTGGACGGCCGCCGGCTCCATGCTGCCGCCCTCCTGCACCTCCGCCAGTCCCAGCAGGGCGCTGAGCACCGCGCCGGGCAGGGTGCGCGGAAACCCGGCGGTGCCGGGCGGCCCCACGTGCGCATCCACCGCCGGCCGCGCATCCGCCAGGAGGATGCTCAGGCCGCGGTGCCAGCTGTGCAGGGTGACGAGGTCCAGCAGCGCCAGCAGTTCTCCGGTAACGCCTCCCTCCCGCGCGGCGATGTCCAGCACGAGGGCCGGATCGCCGCGGGCCCGCTGCAGCAGCGTTCGATACCCGTCGTCCCGGTCTGCCAGCTCCGCTTCCAGCCGGCCCGCGCAGCGCATCAGGCTCATCAGGCAGTCCGTGACCAGGAACTGCAGCTGCGACTCGTCGAACCCGGCGAAGGAATGGGCGATGATGTTCTCTGCCATGGGATCCATCCGGGCGGGCGGCGGCGCGGAGCCGGCGTGCGACACGGGCAGGAGGAGCACGGTAGACTCGCTCCCGCATCGCCGCAAGAAATTTCGCGCCGGTGCAGACAGGGGCGGGTGGCCGCCATCGGCAGATGCCGGAGAAAGAACGGGCGGGCGGTGATCGACCAGCAGATTGCGAACGCCGGGCCTGGTCAGGCGACAGGTTCTTCTGAGCGACCGGGGTACAACGTTACAGGCGCGGCGGAGATCCGACCCCCGCCGCGCCTGCCTGCAGGTCAGGGCGACTTGGAGTCGCCGGACGACTTGACCTCCACGTCCACGTTCTCCGGAACGTTCACCTCCGTCGTCTCCACCTTGGGCACGTTCACGTCCACCTCGGCATCCTCGCCGCCGCCGCGGGTCACGAACCAGATCACCAGCGCCAGCACCACGACCACCAGCAGGCCGAGCATCATCGTGCTCCCGCCGCCGCTGCCGGCCCCACGGTTGTCCACGTTTACGTCCGCCATGCGCTCCTCCGTAGGCATCGCATCGCCAGAATGCCGCGCCCGGACGGGCCGGCACGCGCAACCGTTGCGTGCTCCGTGCCATTCGCCGCGGCCGGGAAGAAATCTCTTGTTTCCGGCAGCATCCGCACCCATCGTAGCGAGCCGGATCGACCCCTGCTGCCAGATCCTGGCGAAATGGACGGCCGGCGCTGCGGGAGGCGTAAATTCCTCGATCTTCCCGGACCCGCACTCCGAGCTGCCCGGCCCCTCCATCCCACGCACCCCCAACCAGAAGGAAGTACGGAGTGTCTACGACACGCCAGGGCCTGCTCGCCCGGCTCATCAAGCATGCGTGGCTCGCCCCCGTGGCCGCGGTTACGGTGCTCTTCTGGCTCACGATCTGGATCTACAGCCACCTTGCCCCGCTGGCCGCTGGATGGGGAGGGAACGCCGCTAGGAGCGACGCGGCGTCCGCGGAATTCGAATCGCTCTCCGGGATGCTGTGGGGAAGCTCCGCCATCCTCTTCCTGTCGACCACGGCGGCGGCCGCCGCCGTGCTGGTGTTTACGATCTGCCGCTCCTACAAGGACCACGTGAATCGCAGGCCCTCGCCAGGGGAGGCCCTCCTGGTCCTCGTCGCGCTGGCGCTTCCGGTGGCTCCCGTGCTGTTGCCGCCGTTCAACAGGGAGCCCTTCGTCACCATGGAGGTGGTTCGCCTGGTGCTGGACCCGAGCATCATCGGCGTCGTGGACTTCCTGTGGATCGCGACGATGCTCGCCGCGTTTCTGGTGATGGGCGGGGCCGCCGCATCCCTGCTGGCGACGGCGCACATCCGCTCGCGGATTCAGGCCCTGCCGCCGCGCGAGTGGGACGACGACAGGCGGTCCAGGCTCATCACGGAGCTCGCCGGGTCGCTGCAGTCGCAGAGCAGGCGGCTGCAGGCGGTGCTCTTCGCGGGGGCGGCCGTGCTGGTGGCGGGCGTGCTGGAGATCGACGCGCTCTACGGCTGGGCCATCTCCGTGGCGGACCTGCGGTGGTACCCCAGGGAGGCGGGACGCGTGATCACGGCCTCCGCGACGGTGCCCACCGGTACCTTTTTCTCCCTCTTCCTTGCGGCGGCGTACATCCCCGCGGCGCTCATCCTGCGCCAGCAGGCCGCGGCGCTGGCAGCCACGGCCGTGGGCGCCGTGGCCGCGGCGGAGCAGAGCAGGTGGCTGCAGGACAATGGCCTTACCACTTCCATCGCGACCCAGGTCTCTTCGCTGGTCGCGCTGCTGGGCCCCATCCTGGCGGGGGCGCCGCTGAACGCGATGGCCCAGGCCTTCGGATAGCGCGCGCCTGGCCGGGAAGAACGAGCGTCTCATGAGCCTCGCCCGCAGAACACGCGAGCTGTGGACCTGCGCCGAGTGCGGACGGCGGTTCGCGAACCGCAACCAGCCGCACGCGTGCGGGCGGCACGACCTGGAGGCGCACTTCCGGGGGAGGCCGCCGGAGATCCGCGCGCTGTACGATGCGCTGCTCGCGCGGGTGCAGGCGTGCGGACCGGTGCAGGTGCTTCCGGAGAAGACGCGCATCGCCTTCCAGGTGCGCATGTCGTTCGCCGTGGCGATTCCGAAGCGCGCGTGGGTGGACGGGCACCTGGTGCTGGCGCGGCGGGTGGAGAGCCCCGTCTTCCGCCGCATCGAGAGCCTCTCCCCGCGCAACCACGTGCACCACTTTCGCCTGCACACCCCGGCGGACCTGACGGACGAGATGGATGCGCTGCTGCGCGAGGCCTACGCCGTAGGCGAGCAGAGGCACCTGGCGTAGCCGCGGCCTTGTGGGATCGCGCGCCGCGCGGAATCTTGTGCGCAGCCCGACGTCCCTCATCGCCGCCGTTTCCATCCCCCCGTCCGATGCCCATCTCCCTGCCGCGCGCCCTGCTCCTCCTGGCGCTCTGCGCCGCCCTGCCGGCTCGCGCCGCCGCCCAGGGGAACGGCCACACCCTGGAGCCCGGCGACACCGTGCGCGTGGTGGCGGCCGCGTGGGGTCCGCGGGTGATCGAGGGCGAGCTGCTGGTCTACCACGCGGACTCGCTGGCCCTGCGCGAGACGGCGACGGGGACGCGCTACGCGGTGGAGCTGGGCGGCGTGCGCAAGCTGTCGAAGAACGAGGGGCTGGACCGGCGGCGCTCGGTGCGGCGCGCGGGGACGGCGGGGCTGTTTATGGGCTTTTCGCTGGGTGCGGTGACGGGCCCGCTCATCTCCATGGGCCGCCACGACGACAGCTTCGAGCGCACCACGCTGGTCACCAGCCTGGGCGGCGGCGTGCTGGGTCTGGGCTTGGGCGCGGCGTTCGGCGCCGTCTTCGCGCGCGAGCACTGGCAGCCCTTCCGCACCCCCATCATCCCGCCGCGGTACTCGGCGGGGGGGATGGCGTTGGAAATCCGCATTCCCGTTCCGTAATTGTGATGGTGAAGTACGGAGATGGTCATGCTTTCTGCCCATTGAACTGGACCAATGACCATTCAGGCCCTCTCACTCACCGACGGTGAAATAGACCTCGCAGCAGCCTTGGCTGCTGGTGAGGTAGTACCGTTCTTCGGCAGTGGGTTCACAGTCGAAGCCTTCAAGCAGGCATCCCTTTCTACAGCATTGCCAACGTGGAACGGCTTTGTAGATAGCCTCGTCGCCGAATGTGGGCATCCACCTCTTGGCAATGCGATGGAGGTATTCTGGGACGCATTGCCGGACTTACTGCAAATCGTGCTGGATAATACAGGAACGCGCGCACCCATCAGCGAAATACTGGAAAGGACGTTCACCGAGCATGCTGTGCCATACGAAGCAGTGGCGAAGCAGCGGCTTGCAAAAATGTTTATTGCCCTTAAACCGCCGATCGTGCTTACGACCAACTATGATAAACTGCTTGAGGCCATGTGGCCGGAGTCGGAAGCATTGGAGCTAAGTTCAGATTCGCACTGGAAGAGGATCGAGGCGCTTATGACGTCCAAAATCCCTCGTACTCGTTGCCCGAAGGCTATAATCAAGATCCACGGCTCAGCAGGAAATGCGCTGGAAGCCGCGGTCACCTCTACTGATTACCGGCGTTTGTTTGCGGAAAGTAGGCGTGTCCAGCAATTGATGCTCTCAATAGGAAAGTGGTACAGCATCTGGTTTATAGGCTATGCGATACGAGATACAGACATTCGCTGGGCCATGACGGAATTGCAGGAGAGTTGTATGCATCGGCAGCACTTTCGGCATGAGCTTAGGTTATCGCATCCCCTTCAGCCAAGGGTGGAGCATGTACAGCGGAACGTACGTTTGTTTGAACTCGATCCCGAAACATTGACTCAGCGAGTACAGCGGATTCGCACGATGACTCGTACGTTCCGAAATAATCCGCTGGCATTCTCACTGTTTGAATCCTCAGACGCGATGGTTGCGAAGTTCTTGCGCATTCTCTCGCGCTATGAGGTCACGTGGTCAGAGACGTTGGGTCAGAGCTTGATTGATAAGTGGCTGGGCGAGATAGAGGAACAAACAGGAGGATGGACTGCGACTTTGCACGGGTATGAGCGATGGGAGAGATTCTTTTCCGCAGAGCGGATTCTTCGGCACCATTTGTTTCTACGTGGCCGCTCCGCCGATCGGGAGCTGTTGGCTAATTACGTCCTGAGCGTCCTAGAGAAGGTGCCTCCTCGGTTTGCTATAGAAGCAATTGGTGTCATTGCGGAAGGCCTGTGCTATATGCGTAAGGAGTTGAACGTACTCGCTTCGGCAAACGATCGCCTTCAGCGGATAGAAAGGCGCAGCAAGGCTGGAAATGAGAAAGCATTTGCGCTGGTCCAAGCACTGATTCATAGATCATTCGCCAAATGGATACAAGACCCTGATGATCGAAGAGAGCCGCTACGCGGCGCTGTCAAAGCTGCGGCGTTAGCAGGAGCATCAGAGTTCCAGTCTGCGTGCCTCCTTGATTTGGCGTGGATTCCTGTGGATAAATTGATCGAAAGTCCTCTCCGTCTTCCGGAGGATGAGCGAGTAGACGGCCTGCTTACTGCTCGTGCTGCCTTGGAACTGGCGCTTTACGGCGGCAGTTACAGACGCGCCGATTTTGCTTTGCAGCGGCTCGCCATCCTCGACAGACCTGAACAAGCAACTCAGTGGCTGCGGTCTGCGTGGCAGCTGAGGCGAGAGCACCGTCTGCCTGCCGAAGTCCGCAACAGATTCTACTTTGATCTCGCGCGGGCGCTTGTGTATAAGCGTGGGGAGGATGAATCCAAGGCGGTGGCGATCCTTACTCGGACCGAGCGCAAGTTGATTGAGGTCGGCAAATTCGGAGAGGCGGATCGGAAGTTTTTCGCGCGTGTCAAGTCTGCCATCCAACCCGCGTAGCGCGATCATGAAAGTACTGGTGCAGGGTTCCGCTGGGTTCGTCGCTTCCTACCTGATTCCCCAGTTGGCCAGAAATGAGGTGGAGCACGTCACCTGTGTAGATCCTAAACCACCGCGCTTCGGGAAAGCCGACTGGCCACGACAATGCGAGTTCATCCCGGTCGACAGACTAAGGGATGTGCCAGGGGAAGACTTCGGCTTGGTGATCAGTTTGGCCGGAGTTACTGACGTAGACTACGCGCTCCAAAGACCAGCGTCCGCCTTTAACGGCAATCTCGGTATTGCCATTGATCTGGCTGAATGGCTGCGGACCACCGCACCCACGGCGCGGTGCATCTACGTCTCCACTGATGAAGTGCTTGGTGTGACAGAGACTCCACTAACGGAGGATGCCTTCACTAAGCCTACGCAACCGTATGCGGCTTCCAAGGCAGCTGCGGAAATGATCTTGCACAACTATCGTGATGTTTATGACTTGGATATCGTGACCCTACGGTCCTGTAACCTGATTGGGGGGCGCCAACGCGCGGTGAAACTTATTCCCGTCGCCGTCCAACATCTGGCTTTGTCGTTACCCGTGCCGATTTATGGGACAGGGTTACAGCGGCGGGAGTGGATGTCCGTGGAAGACCTCTGCTCGGCCATTTTGCTGCTCTGTGACCGCGGCGCTAAAAAGGGTATTTACCATGCTGCCACCGGAGTTCACCTGAGTGTCGTTGAAGTCGTCCAGCACGTGGCGGATGCAGTCGGAGTGCCGCTCAAGATGTGCGGTGTGGCCGACCGATTGGTTCACGATGCATGCTATGCGATGAGTTCTGATCGGCTGCGGGCGCTCGGGTGGGAGCCGCGGGTTGATCCGCGTGACGCAATTGCCGCTGCCGCGCGGGAGATGTATGCTGAAGCGAAGGAGGGACGTTTCAGAATCACCCGTATCTAGACCCTCAGTAAGCGTGATCTGAGGCGGCTGGAGGGGGAAAAAGAAACCGGAAAGGCTTATCTTGCTTGGCGAAGGTGGGATTCTGCCAGGAATCACTTCCGCCGCCCAAGACGAACCTTTCCGGTGAAGAG
>DATAAG010000550.1:0-4361 GCA_036260235.1 Longimicrobium sp. | reverse complement strand
CTCCGCCCGCCACCGCCCCACCTCCGGCGCCCGCACCGGCTGCGGCAGCGACTGCAGGTACGCGATCACCGCGTCCAGGTCCACCAGCGCCGTGCGCGTCATGGGCGCCTGGGCCAGCGAGGTGTAGCGGTCGCCGCCGGTGGCCACGAACTCCGACAGCCCCAGCGTCACCACGTCGCCGTCGTCCACCACCCGCCCGTCGTCCAGGCGGATCTCGCGCACCCGGGACCCCGCGGGGGCGGACGGGTCGTAGCGCACCGTCATCCCGGAGAGGTGCGCGTCGGGGCGGCCGCCGGCGAGCGCGTTCTCCAGCGCGGCCCGCAGCTGGGCGCCCGTCGCCCGCACCGTCACCAGCGCGTTGGCAAAGGGCTGCAGCTCGAAGAGCACCCCCCAGCTCACCGGGCCGGCGGGGAGGTCGCGGCGGATGGAGCCGTTGTTGATGATGGTCGCCTCCGCGCCCGTCTGCCGGCGGATGGCGTCCGCCAGCAGGTTGCCCAGCGCGGACTCGTCGCCGCGGCGCTCCAGCGGCTGCGCCAGGGTGGCGACCACCCGCTCGGTGACGGGGCGCACCGCGCGCTCCCACTCCTCCACCACGCGCGCCACCTGCGTGTCCGGCGACACCTCGTCCGCGAACGGGGTCCGCACCTCGCGACGCACCACCGCCGTGCCCCCGCCGCGCCGCTCCAGGTCCGTGACGCTGTAGGCGGTGGCGTACGACGCCGCCTCCACGATGGGGATGGAGTCCTCCGCCGTGAGCACGCGCCGGTGCGTGTGGCCGCCCACGATCAGGTCCACCGGCTCGGCCAGCGCGTCCGCGATGTCCAGCACCTCGCCCCGGCACCCCCCGGAGGGCTCCGCGGGCGCCGTCCCCGGCTGCTCGCAGACGGCGCCCACGTGCGCCGTGACCACCACGAAGTCGGCGCCCGCCGCGCGCGCCTCCCGCGCCGCCTGGTCGATGGCGGGCGCCTCGGGGCCGAACTCCAGCCCCGCGGTGCGCCCCCGCAGCACGATCTCGGGCGTGGTGCTGAGGGCGATGCCGATGACCGCGGTGCGCACGCCGCCGCGCTCGATCATCACCCAGGGACGCACCCACTCCGGCTGCCGCCGCGTCCCCGCCACGAAGAGGTTGGCGGCCAGCCAGGGAAAGCGGCTTTCGCGCACCCGCGCCTGCAGCGTGTCCTGCCCCCAGTCGAACTCGTGGTTGCCCAGCGCCGCGGCGTCGTAGCCCATGGCGTTGTGCGCGGCGATGGTGGCCCGCCCCCAGCTGGTGTTGCTGATGGCGGTGCCCTGCAGGTCGTCGCCCGCGGAAAGCACCAGCGTGGGTCCGTCAAACTGGATTGCGGCGCTGTCGAAGTGCGCCGCCAGCACGGCCGAGCCGCCCACCACGCGGCCGCCGGCCCAGGAAGGGGTCTGCGGCAGCAGGCGCCCGTGCACGTCGTTGGTGTGCACGATGCGCACGCGCCTGGGCGCCGGCTCCGGCGGCGGCGCCGCGGCCGGCGGCGCGGGCGTGCAGGCGGCCAGGGCGGCGCCCAGCAGGAGCGTGGGAACTCGAAGGGAGCGGATCATCTTCTCCGGTCGTGGGCGTGGCTCGCGGGCCAATCTCCGCACCGGCAAGGGTCGCGCGCAATCACCGCGCCCCACGCAAGGAATTTCGCCAAGCAAGCGCGATCCTTTATCAGAAACCTTGCGTTTCCCCCTCCATGGGAGCACCTTGCCTTCCGGTTGCGGTCCCTTTGTTCATTTGAGAGGAGGTGTGAATGGACGATACCGGAGCGACGATCTACCCCAGCCTGCCGCCCTCCAGTCCACGCAAGTGCGTCAGCGCGGACGGCTACGAGGCCTGCTTCTACCGCGGCTTCGTGCGGCGCCTTTCCCTGGTGAGCCCGGACGGCAGGGAAACGGTGATGTACGAGCAGAGGTCCCCGTTCGTCCTGCCGCCGGGGCAGCTGAAGCCGTGGCCCACCAGCACCTTCGAGCTGCGCGGCAACGGGCGCAACCTGCAGCTGCAGCTGAACGACCCGGAGCAGCAGGTGGACCGCATCGAGATCGTCCTGAAGCCGCGGCCGGGTGGGGGGCGCGGGGCCGAGCGGCTGATCCTGCAGGACGGGCCGGTGTTCTGCCCGCCGGTGTGCCCGGAGCCCGAGGGGCCGGGGTGAGCGGGTGATGGCCACCGCGCTGCAGCAGCTCGCCTCTACGGCGCCCCTGCTGCTGTTCGGCCTGCTGGCACTGGGAGTGTGGCGCCGCCTGGCCCCGGAACGCGACCGCGCCACGCTGGGCACGGCGCGGGACCGCGCCACCCTGGCCTGGGGGCTGACGGCGGCCAACTTCCTCATCGTCGGCACCTACGCCACCGCCCACTCCGTCTTTTCCGCCGTCGCCATCACCCTGGGCAGGGGCTCCTGGGCGTGGGACGTGATCTCGCACTGGGCGGGGGCCGCCAACGCAGGCCGGGGCGCGGCCGCGGTTGCGTACAGCACCATGCTGCTGGGGCTGATGGCGCTGGACCGCCGCGCGGGGCTGCGGATCATGGCCGTGGCGTGGCAGGTGCTGCTGGCGGTGACCGTCGCGGGCACGCTGCTGGGCCGGGCGCTGATCCCGTTCGACAACGCGCGCGCCAACTACACGGTGCTGGCGGTGCTCTGCGCAGCGACGGCCATCTGCCTGATGGCGGCGCTGGTGGCCGCGGTGCTGAACGACGGGCTGGATCAACTGCTCTGGCTGGCGGTCACGGTGTACGCGCTCAAGGAGTCGGTGATGCCCAGCCTGCTCGCGATCATGGCGTGGTGGGCAGTGGCCCCGCAGGCAGGGGCAATGCGCATCGCCCTCTGGATGGGAATCATCCTGGGCGGGGCGATGGTGGCCCTGGGCGTGCGCCGGATGCAGCTGGCCGCGGGGGGCAGGCCCGTGCCGGGGGTGTTCGAGTGGCTGGACTCGCTGCGGCGCCCCGCGCCGACGGAGCGCCCGCTGTAGCAGCAAGGAACAGATGCACTTGCAGGATCGGCGTTGATCGTGCACTTTGATGCGCCAGCAGTTCCCTCCTTTCTCCCTCCCGTCGTACTCAAGCACGCAGAGGACACCATGGACGACCAGACCACCATGACGGCGGATCCGAACAATGCCCCGGCTCCCGCGGCCGGCACCGTCCCCCCCGGCCACAGGAAGGTCGAGGGCTCGGACTACGACATCACCTTCCATCCCGCGTTCGCCAGCGCCTGCACCGTGCAGAACAAGGGCGAGACCGTCGCCCGCGACCTGTACCGCCAGGGGAACCGGCCGGAGGACGTGGTGCACTGCCCCGAGGGCCATCCCAAGAAGCACGTGATCAGGCTCAAGGGAAAGAACGGCAACCAGCGCGACATCACCATCACCATCGACGATCCGTCGCACAGCCTGCACCGGATCTCGCTGGCGCTGTACGACCCGGCCCGCAGCCCGCTCTCCAAGCAGTCGTACGACGCCACGGAGACCTTCACGCTGGAGAACGACGCCAAGACCTGCCCGCCGTACTGCGACCCGGAAGGGGAGGAGTAACGGGCCATGCGCACGCTCACCGCCCAGGCGGCGATGTCGGTCTGCATGCTGGTGTTCGCGCTGCTGGCGCTCCGCATCGCCAGCCGCGTCCCGCAGAGCCAGCCGACGTTTCGCTACGCCTGGACGCTGACGGGCGCCGCGTTCCTGATCCGTTCGATCAACGCCCTGTCCCACGACGTGTTCGCGACGGTCGCCTACCTGGGCGGGGAGGAGTCCCGCGCCTGGGCGGCGATCCTGGTGTGGCACCCCATCCTGAACCACAGCCGCACCTTCCTGATCACGGCGTACTGCATCGTGTTCCTGGTGGCGCTGCGGCGCGCCGCACGGGGCCTCCCGCCGCCGCCCCTGCGCGTGGGGGTGGCGGTGGTGCTGTGCGGCATGGTGGTGGGCGGACTGGTGGGGTGGCAGGAGACGACGTTCTCCGGGCTGACCCACTTTACCGCGGTGGCGCTGTGGGACCTGATGGAGATGCTCGCGCTGTTCGCGGTGCTCTTCGTGGGGCTCTACACCGCCACGCTGGACCGCAGCCTGTGGGCGTGCATCGGCATCTACACCTTCGTGCTGGCGCTGAGCGTGCTGCTGTTCGCCTTTCTGGCACGCATCGACGTGCACGGGGAGTGGGCGCCCCGCGCCTCCACGCTGCAGATCACCAAGGCGCTGCTGTACCTGATCCTCATCGGGGTCGCCGCACGGGCCCTGGTCAAGGTGCGCCGCCGCGCGCCGCTGCGCTCGTTCTTCGAAGACCGCTCGCTGCGCACCGCCGTCCCGTCGCTGCACCTCTGACGGAATCGCTCCAATCATCGAACGTGGAGGGCGCGGAGCTTCGGCTC
>DATAAG010000549.1:0-2182 GCA_036260235.1 Longimicrobium sp. | reverse complement strand
CGGGCGTCCCGGCGCGTCCGGCAGGTGCTGGATGTGAAGGTCGCCCTCGCTGAGCTGTTCACCCGGCCGGTGCTCAAGGACTTCGCCGAGGAAGTGATGGACGCCCAGCTCGCCCAGGTGGACCCTGACGAGATGGCGCAGCTGCTCGCGCTCCTCCGCGAGTCCACCGTCGCATGACCTCCCACTTTCCTCACGCGCTCCGCATCGAGCGGGGCGGTTCGCCGACACTGCGGGCGAGCGGCCGGCTTGCCGGCGCACCCGGCCGCCCCCGCCGCGCGGAATCCACCCGCGGCATCGAATTCTTCCCTCGTCCGGCCGCTTCGCCGGGCGCGAGGGGATCCGTGCGCGTTCCACACACCCGATTCACCGGCGTCCCCAGGTCATGAGCTCCGTCGCGACACTCACCGAACTGACACTCGCCCAGCGCCGGGAGCTCCTGAAGATGGCGCGGGCCCGCGACCTCGTGCGGGACCGGTCGGAGCTTCCGCCCATCGAGCCCGCCGCCCGGGAGGGCGGGCTGCCGCTGTCGTTCGCGCAGGAGCGGCTCTGGCTCATCGACCGGCTGGAGCCGGGAAGCGCCGTCTACAACATCCCCGTGGCATGGCGCCTGGGGGGTGCGCTGGACGAGGCGGCGCTGGAGCGCGCGCTGGGCGAGATCGTCCGGCGCCACGAGGCGCTGCGGACGGTCTTCGCCGAGGCGGACGGCTCGCCGGTGCAGGTGGTCGCGCCCTTCGGCGGGTTCGCCCTGCCGGTGGAGGACCTGTCGGGGTTGAGGGAGGCGGATCGCGAGGCGGCGGTCAGGCGGCGCGCCGGGGAGGAGGCGCGGCGGGCGTTCGACCTCTCGGCGGGCCCGCTCTTTCGTGCGGCGCTGCTGCGGCTGGGCGCCGAGGAGCACGTGCTGCTGCTCTCGGTGCACCACATCGTCAGCGACGGGTGGAGCATGGGGGTGCTCTACCGGGAGCTGTCGGCGCTCTACGCGGCGTACCGCGAGGGCGGGGAGTCGCCGCTGCCGGAGCTGCCGGTTCAGTACGCGGACTATGCGCTCTGGCAGCGCGAGCACCTTCGGGACGGTGTCCTGGAGGGGGAGCTGGCGTACTGGCGGGAGCGGCTCGCGGACGCACCCGCGCTGCTGGAGCTGCCCACCGACCATCCCCGCCCGGCGGTGCAGACGTTCCGGGGGGCGCACGAGCAGCTCGAGCTTCCCCTCGAGCTGCTGGAGCGGTTGCAGGCGCTGGGACGGAGCGAGGGCGCGACGCTGCACATGACGCTGCTGGGCGCCTTCCAGGTGCTGCTGTCGAAGTACAGCGGGAGCGAGGACGTCGTCGTGGGCAGCCCGGTTGCGGGGCGGACGAGGAAGGAGGTCGAGGAGCTGATCGGCGTCTTCGTCAACACCCTGGTGCTGCGGACCGACCTCTCCGGGGACCCGAGCTTTCGCGAGGTGCTGCGGCGGGCGCGGGAGGTCACGCTGGGCGCGTACGAGCACCAGGAGGTGCCGTTCGAGAAGCTGGTGGCCGAGCTGCAGCCGGAGCGGTCCCTGAGCCACTCGCCGCTCTTCCAGGTGATGTTCGCGCTGCAGAACGCCGTGGACCGGGGAGTCGCGCTGCCGGGGCTGGAGGTGAGCGAAGCCGGAGCGGAGCTCGCGAGCGCCAAGTTCGATCTCTCCCTGATGCCCAAGGCGACCCCCCGGGGCCTGCGTGTCGGACTGAACTACAGCACGGACCTCTTTGAGCGCAGCACGGCCGTCCGGATGCTCAGCCACCTGGCACGGGTGCTGGAGCAGGTCGCCGCGGACGCGGACGTGCCGCTTTCGCGGCTGGAGCTGCTCGGCGAGGCGGAGCGCGCGCTGGTGCTGGAGGCGTGGAACCGGACGGCGGCCGAGGTTCCGGCGGACCGGGGCATCCACGAGCTGTTCGAGGTGCAGGCGGCGCGCACGCCGGGGGCGGTCGCGGTCGTCTACGAAGGAGAGGCGCTGAGCTACGCGGAGCTGAACGCCCGCGCCAACCAGCTCGCCCATTACCTTCGGCGGCGTGGGGTGGGCCCAGAGGTGCGGGTGGGGATCTGCCTGGAGCGGAGCCTGGAGATGGTGGTCGGCATCCTGGCGGTGCTGAAGGCCGGCGGCGCCTACGTGCCTCTGGACCCCGGCTACCCGGCCGAGCGGCTGGCGTTCATCCTGGCCGACTCC
>DATAAG010000548.1:0-10853 GCA_036260235.1 Longimicrobium sp. | reverse complement strand
ACCGGCCCCGCCGCGGAAGCGCTGTTCCTGGTGGCCGACATGGCGCACGACGCGGGCGACGCGGCGGGCGCCCGCGCCGGCTACGCGCGGACGGCGGACCGCGCGCCGGGGACGGAGCGGGCGGGGCTGGCGCTGATGCGGCTGGGCGGGATGGCCTTCACCGCGCGCGACTACGCCGGGGCGCAGGCGGCGTTCGACCGCGGGCGGACGGTCGCCGCGTACTGGCCGCAGGCCACCTACTGGGCGGGCCGCGCCCGCGCCGCCCGGGGGGACACGGCGGGCGCCGCCGCGCTCTACCGCCAGGTGCGGCAGCGCGAGCCGCTCTCGTACTACGCCCTGCGCTCGGCGGAGCGGCTGCGGCAGCCGTTCTGGCCCGTCCCCCTGCAGGCGGACCCGGCGGACACCGGCGAGGCGCGGGAGAAGGTGGCGGGGTGGATGTACGCCGTGGACCTGCTGCGCGCCGCCGGCCTGGACGACGAGGCCAGGGCGGAGGTGGAGCGCCGCGTCCGCGAGGCGGGGGAGGACCGCGCGCTCCTGTATCCGCTGGCGGAGTCCATCAACGAGCGCGGCTACACCTCGCAGGGCATCCGCATCGCGCTGGCGCTGCAGGAGCGCGGCGAGCCGGCCAGCGCGCGGTTCCTGCGCATCCTCTACCCCCTTCCCTACCGCGGCATCATCCAGGGCGAGGCGCGGCTGCGGGAGCTGGAGCCCGCGCTGGTGGCGGCGGTGATCCGGCAGGAGTCGTGGTTCAACGCGCGCGCGGTTTCCGGCCCCGGCGCGCGCGGGCTGATGCAGGTGATGCCGGAGACCGGCCGC
Source organism: Longimicrobium sp. (assembly GCA_036260235.1). Lineage (GTDB taxonomy): Bacteria > Gemmatimonadota > Gemmatimonadetes > Longimicrobiales > Longimicrobiaceae > Longimicrobium. The sequence continues at coordinate 10,037 of DATAAG010000548.1, read as the reverse complement.
GGGCTGGCGGTGGGCGCCGGCATCCGGCAGTGGGACGCGGAGCTGCTCTTCAACCCGGAGATCAACGTGGCGCTGGGCACGCGCTACCTGGCGGAGCAGATGCGCACCTACCGGGGCTCGCTCCCCAGCGTCTTCGGCGCGTACAACGCGGGGCCGGGGCGCATCCGCACCTGGAGCCGCTTTCCCGAGTACCGGGACGAGGAGCTGTTCACCGAGCGCATCCCCTTCCAGGAGACGCGCGACTACGTGAAGATCCTCACCCGCAACATGGCCGTCTACCGCGGGCTGTACGACTTCGGCAGGTAAACCAGGGAATGCCTCACACGGAGTCAACGGAGTTAACGGAGTTTTCTCCACCCTGACTCCGTTGACTCCGTGTGAGACCCGTTCTTTTGCCGTTCAGGGGACGTAGCGGACGCCGGCGTAGGCGGTGACGTCGTTCTCGTAGCCGCCGTCCAGGCCGTACGCCACGCCGGCCAGCAGCCGGATGCCCGGCGTGGCGGCGGCGCGAAAGCCGGGGAGGCTGGTGGACATCTCGATCCCGGTCATCCGCAGCCAGCGGTTCCACGCGGGGTCCGTGGTGCCGCCCCAGAAGTACGGCGTCAGGAAGCCGACCGTGGTGCTGATGCGGTAGGTGAGCAGGTGGTCGCCCTCCAGCGCGCCCCAGCGCAGCGCCGGCATCGCCACGCGCTGGCCCAGGACGGCGTCGTCCAGCAGGAGCGGCTCCACGCCGCCCACGGTGAACCGCTCCCACGGCGGCGCGCCGCCGGTCACCCGCCCCAGCGTGGCCTCCGCGCGCACCCCCAGCTGCCCGATCCCCGCGCCGAACGCCGTGGTCACCAGGCCGCGCCCCCAGGCGTCCCCCGCCGTTCGGCCGGCGGCGCCCGACACCGCCAGTACCCCCGACGAGTACCCCATCCCCACCCGCCGCCCGTCGGACGCGTAGTAGCGCCCGAAGGCCAGGGTGCGGCTGCCGGCCACGTCGCCGGCGAGCTCGATGCGGCCGGCGGAGGCGCCCAGCCGCCACTCCTGCACCTGCCGCCCCGCGCTCCACGCGTTGCGCGCGGAGAGCGTCGCCCCGGCGTAGCGGGCGTCCCGGTCCGGCCGGTCGTACGTGGCCAGGCGCGACGGCTGGTGGTCCAGGAAGAACGCCTCGCCCGTCACCCCGTGTCGCATCCCGCGCCAGACGGCGGTGAACGATGCGCCCCGCTCCATCCCGCGCTCGCCCCAGGCGCCCTGCGCCGCCAGCGCAAGGCGGCCCACGGGATCGGCGTTGTAGACGATGACGCCGCCGGCGCCGCCGTCCGCGCTGGCCGCGCCCAGGGGAAGGATGCGCGTCCAGCGCGGGCCCAGCCCGTACGGCCTGGAAGGCGGCACCGGGCCGCGGGGGAGCGTGTCCACCACCGCCTCCGCCACGCGCGGCACCACGGGCACGAGCGACGACGGGAGCGCGGCGGTGGGGCCGGGGCGGGCGCTGTCCGGGTGAATGCGGTGCAGGTCCAGCCCGCCGGCGTGCAGGGAAAGGAACCAGACGCCGCCCGTGCGCCGGTCCACCTCCGGCGCCGCCGCCGCGCCGGTCACGCGGGTCAGCGGCTCGCCGGCGCCGGTGCGCAGCTCCACGCGCGCCAGGTTGGCGATCCCGCCCGCCTCGGAGACGGCGACCAGCGCCGTCCCGTCCGCGGTGAAGACGGGGTCGTACACGCTCGCGCGGGGGTCGTCGAGCACCACACGGACGGGCCCGCCGCCGGCATTCACCGTGACGATCTTCCAGCGCCCGCCCTCCTGCATCCCCGCGGCGACCGTGGCGCCGTCGGGCGAGAAGCGCGGGCGGTCGAAGACGCGGCCGGGCGTCCCCTCCGCCAGCGGGGTGACCGACCCGTCCCGCAGGTCCACCATCACCAGCCCGCAGAAGCCGGCGCGGCACTGCACGGCCACGGCGCGGCGGCCGTCCGGGGAAGGATCCGCATCGCGGATGGAGGCGCCGCGCGTCACCCGCCGCACCTGGTTGCGCCGCCAGTTCCACACGAACAGGTCCTGCCGCGTGGCCCCCCCGCCGATGGGCGCGGCGCGCACCACCAGCAGCTCGTCGCCGCCGGGGAGAAAGCGGGGCGACTGGAAGGGGATGCCGTTCTCGGGACGGAGCGTCGCCAGCGGCGCGCGCGGGGGCGGGCCGCCGCGGACGGCGGGGACGTCCTCCGGGTCCCGCTCCAGCAGCCGGCGCCGCGCGGCCTCGTCCGCCGAGTCCGTCGAGCGTTCCGCCGTCGGCCAGACGACGATGCGCGAGGCCGCGGCCGTCGCGCCCCGCAGCGTCACCGCCACGTGCTGGCCGTCGGGAGAGACGGCGGGGTCGCCGGTGCCCCAGGTGAGCCGCTGCACCGTGTCGCCCGCCACCAGCCCGGCCTCGGTGAGGCGGCGGCGCGCCTCCAGCGCGTTGGCGGTCACGTCCACGGTGAAGAAGCCGTACATCTCCTGGGGCGAGGCGCCGTACACACCGGCGAAGGCCTGCTCGAACGAGCGCTCCTGCCGCGCGGACATCCGCCGCCAGACGCTGGCCAGGCTCTCGTCGCCGCGGCGCTCGGCCAGCCACTCCAGGAACGCGGACCCCGCCAGGTACGCCATGCTCCCCGCCTGGTACGACCCCGCGTCGGCGCTCAGCTGGGCGTAGGAAGGGAGCCGGCCCTCGATGGCCCACTGCCGCAGCACCGCCGCGCGCGCCACCCCGTGCGGGCGCCCGCTTCCCGTCAGCTTCCCCTCGACGTAGGTGGCGTATCCCTCCTTCAGCCAACGAGGCGCGTGCGCCAGCGGCCCCACGCCGCGGGGGTCGAGCAGGCCGATCCGGCGCCGGAAGGGGTTGCGGCTGGGGCGGGTGAGGTGGGCGATGTGCGCGAACTCGTGCACCACCAGCTGCTCCACGAAGACGCGCGTGTGGCCAATGGAGGAGCGGGGATCGGGCGGGGTGGGATAGAGCAGGATGTACGGCGTGCGCAGCAGCGAGTACGCAACGCCGTTCGCCTCGCCGGCGGGGTCGTCGACCACGACGGTGACCCGGCGCTCCGGCGCGCTCCCCACGGCGGCCGCCACGGCGGAGCGCACGCCCTCCAGCCGCGAGACGGCGTCGCGCGTCCACGCCTCCAGCTCCACGGGATAGTGGACGTCGAAGTGTGGAGTCTGCAGGGTGCGCCACTCCAGCCACGGCCGCGTGGTCTGGGCGCGCAGCGGCGGCGCGAGCGCGAGGGCGGACAGCGCCGCGGCAAGGAGCAGGCGACGGAGCATCGGGCCAGGTTCGGGCGGAGCAGGTACGGCGGGCCGTGGGATTACCCGCGACGGACACGGCGGGTTTCGTGCCGGGGTCGCGCGATCGGCAGCGAGCCCGCGCCGCGCCCCCTCCGGGCTCGCATGACTCGCCTACCTCCCCCCCAAACCCCTGGGGGAGGTGGGGGAGGTCGATGCGACCGGCGGATCGGGGCGGTATGACGGGCATCCCACTGCGCCCGCGAGGGGCCCCTCCCCGCTCGTTCCTCGCGGAGAGGGGGGAGAACTGCAGTTGCGAAGCGCGGATCGAGCCCTCCACCGCGCCGGAACGGGGTGTACACCCTCTCCGCGCAGTTTGCGCGAGAGGGTGCGGCTCTCAGGCCGCGGGTGAGGGCCCCGCCGGGTGAGGGCCCCGCCGGGGGTGAGGGCCCTCAGCCCTCCACGACGTGCGGGCGGAGCTGGGCGAGGACGGCGGCGGTGTCGTCGGCGACGACGAGGACCAGGTCGCCGTCCTCCATCAGCGCCAGCGCGCGCTCCACCGCCTCCGGCTCGGGGAGCACGGCCTCCCAGCGGTCCGCGGAAAGCCCGCCGGCCTCCAGCCCCTCGCCGATCAGGCGCGCCACGTCGCCGGCGGGGCGGCCGCGCAGGTACTTCGGGTGCTCCTTGGCGATCACGTAGTCGAACGCCGCCGCGGCGCGCCCCAGCTCGCGCAGGTCGTCGTCGCGGCGGTCGCCGGGCATGGTGACCACGCCGATGGAGCGGCGCGCCCCCGACCGCCGCGCGAAATCCGCCAGCGCACGCACCGCCGCCGGGTTGTGCGCGTAGTCCACCACCACGCGGCCGCGCGCGGTGCGCAGCACGTTCATCCGCCCCGGCGTCGTGGCATCGGAGGGAAGGAAGGCGGCCAGCCCGGCGCGGATCACCTCCACCGCCAGCCCCTGCGCGTGCGCGGCGGCCACCGCGGCCATCACGTTCTGCACCTGGAAGCGCGCCGCGCCGCCCAGCGTCAGCGGCACCTCGTCCACCGGCGCCACGGGGATGCGCTCGCCGCCGCGCCGGATCACGATCGTCTCGCGGCCGTCCTCGTCCTCCAGCACCAGCGCCGTTCCCCCCGCCTCCAGGTGCTCCGCCACGTGCGGATTCGCCGCATCGACCGAAAAGAGGACGACGTGCCCCGGCGTCCGCTCGCGCATGCGCAGGACGAGCGGGTCGTCCCCGTTCAGGACGGCGTGGCCGCCGGGCTTCACGGCGGCGGGGACGAGCGCCTTGACCTCCGCGAGCTGCTCCACGGTGTGGATGCCGCGCAGCCCCAGGTGGTCCGAGCTCACGTTCATCACCACGCCCACGTCGCAGGCGTCGAAGCCCAGGCCGGAGCGCAGGATGCCGCCGCGCGCCGTCTCCAGCACCGCCACCTCCACGCGCGGGTCGGAAAGGACCATGTCGGCGGCCATGGGGCCGGTCAGGTCGCCTTCCAGCAGCAGCTGCTCCTGGTGGTAGACGCCATCCGTCGTCGTGAATCCCACGATTCGCCCGGCCTGCCGGAAGAGGTGGGCGATCAGGCGCGTCGTCGTCGTCTTTCCGTTGGTGCCGGTGATGACGATGACGGGAATGGTGGATGACGCGCCCGGGGGGTAGACCATGTCCAGCACGGCGCCGGGGACGTCGCGCGGCGTCCCCTCGTCCGGGTCCGTGTGCATGCGGATGCCGGGGGAGGCGTTCACCTCGATGATCGCCGCGCCGTTCTCGTCGAACGGGACGGAGATGTCCGGCGTCAGCACGTCCAGCCCGGCGATGTCCAGCCCCACCGCCGCGGCGGCCAGCTCGCAGAGGGCGGCGTTGCGGGGATGGATCTCGTCCGTCCGGTCCACCGAGGTGCCGCCGGTGGAGATGTTCGCCGTCCCGCGCAGGTGCACCACCTCGCCGGTGGCGGGGACCGAGTCGAGGGTCAGCCCCCGGCGGGCGAGGAACTGCTCCGTCAGCTCGTCCAGCGGCAGGGGGACCAGCGTGTGCGCAGGGCGCGACTCGTCGCGGGCGGGGTTGCGGTTCTCCTCTTCCGCCAGCTCGCGCAGGGTGCGGCGGCCATCCCCCACCACGTGCGCCGGCACCCGCTCCGCGACCGCCACCACGCGCCCGTCGACCACCACCACGCGGTGGTCGCGCCCGCTGACGTACCGTTCGACGACGACCGTCGGATGCTCCGCGACGGCGACGGGCCAGGCGGCGCGCACGTCGTCTTCCGTGTCCAAGCGGCCGGAGATGCCGCGGCCGTCGTTGGCGTCCAGCGGCTTCACCAGCACGGGAAAGCGAAGCTGCGCCGCGAGCCGCAGCGCCTCGTCCAGCGTGGCGGCCACGCCGCCGCGGGGCACCGGCAGGCCGATGCGCTCCAGCAGGCGCTTGGTGCGGTCCTTGTCGGAGGTGATGTCGGTGGCGATGACGCTGGTGCGGTCCGTCATCGTCGCGTGCAGGCGCCGCAGGTTGCATCCCAGCCCCAGCTGCACCACCACGTCGCCGGGGGTGCGGCGCACGGGGATCCCCCGCCGCCGCGCCTCGGCGACCAGCACGGTGGTGGTGGGGCCGGGGTGCGCCTTCAGGTAGACGGCGCGCAGCGCATCCACCACCCGCGCCACCTGCGGATCGTCGCCGCGCAGGGAGGCGCGCACCAGCGCCTCCGCCTCGTAGACGGCTTCGATCCCCAGCTCCTCTTCCTCGTATCCCGCCACCAGCACCGGCGGCTCGTCCGCCCCCTGCTCCACCACGCGGCGGAACGAGACGGGCGAGCCGGCGAGCCGCTGCAGCTCCACCGCCGCGTGACCGAGCGCATCCGCCCACGAACCCGCGTCTCCGAGCGCGGAAGCGCCCGGCAGCGCCGCGCGCAGACGGTCCGCCAGCCCCTCGACGTCCGCCGGGGCCCACGCGGCCAGGCGGCCCGTCTCCACCTCGCACGCGATCACGGGCTCCGGCGACCACAGGTTGCGGCCGCGCAGGGCCCGCACCCCGCGGACGCGCAGGTCGTCGGCGAGCTGCGAAGGATGGAGCGCGTGTGCGGGTTCGGTCATGGGACGGATGAGAGGGCTTGGCCGGCGTTCAGCCGAGGGGACGGATGCAAGGCCGCGGCCCGCCGCGCTGCACCACCTCCCGCCTCACTCATAAGTGATGTATTGACAATTACTTATGATGGGGATAGATTGAAGGCGTCTCGACATGGCAGAGAGCTTTCATGTTTGAGCCGATAGTCTTGAAGCCGGGGACTGATCCTGCAGCGGACGTGGAGTCGTGATCCGACACCGCGGAACCTGCGGGGATGTCACCCACCGATACTCCCGTATCTGGCTTCAAACACCGCTCTCTGTTGTGTCCTGGTCGCGGGGTGGAGCAGCCTGGTAGCTCGTCGGGCTCATAACCCGAAGGTCGCGGGTTCGAATCCCGCCCCCGCTATGTGCGAAGCGCCTCCGTACCCTTGCCGGTGCGGAGGCGCTTTCGCGTGCGCCTGGAGTGATGGAGTGATGGAGTGATGGAGTGATGGAGTGGGAGACAGGGACGGGACCCGTTATTTCTCCTCTGCGTCCTCTCTTTCGGGCTCTGCGCTCCTCTGCATGAAACCAGGCGGCTGGACGTCTGCGGACCGCTGCCCCCTTGCGCCGATCCGCCCCGCGGATGTTTTGTTGTTCCTCTCGCACGTTCGCACTCTCGCACCCTCGCACTGCCGTAATGCGCGCACTCCTCGCCCTCGCCGCGCTGCTCGCCGCGAACGCGTGCCACCCCGGCGGCATGCCGGCACCCGCGGCCGCGCAGCCGGGAACGGACGGCGCGCTGCAGGCGGTGGTGGTGACCACGGCGGGCTGGGACGCCGTGGACGCCACCCTGCAGCGCTACGAGCGCGCATCCGCGGACCAGACGTGGCGCCCCGTGGGCGAGCCCGTGCCGGCGGCGGTGGGGCGCACGGGGCTGGCGTGGGGGATCGGGCTGCATCCGCCCGTCAGCGGCGTGCAGTGGAAGCGCGAGGGGGACGGAAAGGCGCCGGCCGGCATCTTTCGCCTGAGCTCCGCGTTCGGCTACGCGCCGGCGGCGGAGGCGGGGTGGATCCGCATGCCGTACGTGCAGTCCGACGCCAGCGTGGAGTGCGTGGACGACTCGCGGTCGCGCTTCTACAACCGCCGCGTGGACCGCGACACCATCCCGCAGCCGGACTGGACCAGCCACGAGGAGATGCGGCGCCCCGACGCGCTGTACGAGTGGGGCGTGTGGGTGGACCACAACAGCGATCCGCCGCAGCCCATGGGCGGCAGCTGCATCTTCCTTCACGTCTGGGCCGGACCCGGCGCGGCCACCAGCGGGTGCACCGCGTTCGCGGAGCCGCAGGTGCGCGCGGTGCTGGCGTGGCTGGACCCGCGCGCCCGCCCCGTGCTGGTGCAGCTTCCGCGCGAGGAGTACGGCCGCCGGCGCGCCGAGTGGGCGCTGCCCTGACGGAGGTGCGTGGGGGTGCCGGGGCAGCGGTTCCTGGTGCGGCATCCGGCCCAACCGTCGTTCTGAGGGAGGCGCCGCACGGTGCTTTCCTTCCGACCGGAAGCCCGGGCGCCGACCGAAGAACCTGTTGGCTGAGCGGCAGGATCCCGCGGTCACGGTGGGTTCCCGGACGTAGTCCGGGGCGGGGTGCGGCGCGCCAGATGCTCCGTGCTCATCCGCAGGTTCTACGCGGGCTCTCCCTTCAGAACAGGCGCGTCTCCGGGTGAGGAGGGTGTTACCGACCCTCCGTTGTGCGGGCCGATGGGGTCCGGGGGACACCAGGTTGGAGGACACTCCGAAGTGGCAGCCAGCGTTTTTGTCGGCTTGCGTGTCTGATAGGTCGGGATGAGCGACGACGTGGCTCAGCTGGTGGAGCGCGCCCGCGCGGGAGACGCCGCCGCCACCGAGCGGCTGGTGCGGCTTCACATGGGCGCGGCGTACGCCGTGGCGCTCTCCGTCACCCGCAACCCGCACGAGGCGGAGGACGTGGCGCAGGACGCGATGGTCCTGGCGCTGGAGCGCCTGTCCGAGTGCCGCGACCCCCGCAAGTTCGGCGGCTGGCTGGTCCGCATCGTCCGCAACCGCGCCTTCAACCACCGCCGCTACCTGGGCATTCGCGCCGCCGAGCCGCTGGAGGGCGCCGACGCGGGGCCCGCCAGCGGCACCCCGCTGGAAGACGCCGAGCGCTCGCAGCTGCGCGACCGGCTGAACGACGCCGTGGGCGAGCTGCCGCAGACGCAGCGCGAGGTGCTGCTGATGCACGACCTGGAAGGGTGGAAGCACCGCGAGATCGGCGAGGCGCTGGGAATGCCGGAAGGCACCGTGCGCTACCACCTGTTCAACGCGCGGCGCGCCGTCCGCGGCCGCCTGAAGTCACTGGTAGGTGAAGATGACTGACAAGGAACCCCGTCCCGTCGACCTGTCGCCGCTGGCGCTGCCGGACCTGCGCCGCGAGCGGATGGTGCGCGCCGTCCTGGCCCGCGCCCAGACGGCGGCCGCCCGCGGCCCGCTGGGCGTGCTGGCCGGCTGGGCGCGCCCCACCCTGGCCGCCGCGGCCGTGGTCGCGGGCGTGTCGCTGGGCGCGCTGGCGTGGGCCGCCGCGGGGCCGGAGACTGCCCAGCCGCTCACCATCGCCGACGGGCTCATGCCGCAGCCGGCGGCGGACTGGATCGCCGAGGACCGTGCCCCCACGGAAGACGACCTGCTCATCCCCTGGGAGCAGCCCTGAATCGCGGAGTGATGATGACCCACCGTTCCCCCGGCCCCCGAGGCCGCCCATGAACGCGCTGAGCCCGCGCCGCATGCGCCTGGCCGGGATGGCGCTGCTGGTGGTGACCTTTGCCGTGGGCATGCTGGCCGGCACCGCCTTCGGCCGCGTGCTGAGCGCGCGCGAGCCCGGCTCGGCCACGAAGGCGGAGTGCGAGCGCAAGCGCGGCCCGCACTACATCTTCGACGAGCTGGACCTGTCGCCGGCGCAGAAGACGCAGATCGACGCCATCATGACCCGCCGCCGCGCCCGCATGGACTCGCTCTGGCAGACGGACGGCGCCCGGCTGCGCGCGGCGGTGGATTCCACCCGCGCCGAGATCCGCACCGTGCTCACCCCCGCGCAGGCGGCGGAGTACGACCGGCTGCGGCAGATGCACGAGGAGAAGCGCCGCAGGCGCGAGGCGGAAGGGCGCGGCGGCGAGCACCGCGGCGACTCCGTGGGCCGCTGACACACCAGGGGACGAACGGGATGATGCGTGAAGGGGCTGGGGGCGGGAGAGGGACGGGACGCGCGTTCTTCATGAGCCGGTTCGAGGAGCCCACGCTGGCGCTGCTGCGGGTGATGGCCGGGCTGATGTTCATGCAGCACGGCGTGCAGAAGCTGTTCGGGTGGCTGGGCGGCTGGCGCGGCGATCCGGGCGCGACGGCGCCGCTCTTCTCGCAGTCCGGGCTGGCGGGGGTGCTGGAGGTGTTCGGAGGCGCGCTCTTCGTCCTGGGGCTGTTCACGCGGCCCGTGGCGTTCATCCTCTCGGGGATGATGGCCGTCGCGTACTTCAAGGCCCACGCGCCGGACGGGTTCTGGCCCATCCTGAACCGCGGCGAGCTGGCGGCGCTGTACTGCTTCCTCTTCTTCTACTTCTCCGCCCGCGGCGGGGGGCGCTACAGCGCCGACGGCCTGCTGGCGCGGCGAAAGCAGCCGGGGCGGCTGGATCTGCCGGGGTAGGCGGGTACGGCTGGCACCGCGGGGACCCTCTCCCCCGCCCGGCCTTTGCTCGTTCCTCGCAACGGCGGGC
>DATAAG010000547.1:0-4224 GCA_036260235.1 Longimicrobium sp. | reverse complement strand
CTGCCGCTCCAGCTCCGCCGCCTGGATGCGCAGCTGTTCCAGCAGGCTCGCCTTCTCCTCGTCCGCGCGGGTGAGCGCCTCGTTCTTCTCGCGCAGGATCCCCGCCTCGCGCTCCGTCTGCCGCACCTCCTCGCGGATGCGCGCGTTCTGGATGCGCAGGTTGGTCTCCGTCCCGAACACCTCCCGCCAGACGGCATAGAAGGCGCGGTGATGCTCCAGAGCACGGGCCGTATCGCCCAGAGCCTCGTACGCATCCGCCAGTGCCTCGTGCGCTTCGTAGACGCTCGCCCGCGCCTCCTGAGCCTCCGCGACGCGCAATCCCTCATGCAGATGGCGCAGTCCCGCACGAGCCTCCCCCTGCCGGACCAGCAGTGCACCAAGGCGGATCATCGTCTCCGGCTCGTAGACGCGTACGCCCAGACGCTGTGAAAGGTCGAGGCTCTGGCGGTAATAAGACAGTGCGGTGAGCGCGTCTCCCCGTTGCTCGTGCACCTCGCCGATGACGTGCAGAGAGAGCGCCCGGTCAGCGTGGTCGCCCCGGCTCAACAACCCTTCCGAGGCCTGATGCAGGTAATCAAGCGCCCTGTCGTATTGGCCCATCCGCGCATAGGTGTTGCCCATGTTCATGAGGCAGACACTTACTCCCTGGGCATCGCCGGAAACGGAATGGATGGAGAGCGCCCGGCTCATGTACTCGAGCACACGCGCATAGTCACCCTGCTGATAGTGGATGGTACCGATATTGGCGAGAGAATAGGCCATGCCGGCCTGTTCGTCCGCCTGCTCGCGTAGCATGAGGCTGGCTTCATGGTACTCCAGTGCCAGTCCGTAATCGCCCGTCATGAACGCGGCGTTTCCCAGGTGAGTCAGCGAACTGGCCTGGCCTGAGAGGTCACCGGTGGTTTTCTGGATCTCCAGAGCCTTCAGGTGCAGCCGCACGCCTTCTGCGTGATCCCCGCGTCGCACCTGGATGTAGCCGATGCCGTTCAGCACGTCGGCGCGGCCGCGCATCTCCTGACTCTCGTCCAGCAGCGCCAGCGCGCGCTGGAGCATCTCCAGCGCGCCGTCGTAGTCGGAACGAAGGTAATACCGTTGCGCTCCCAGCGTCCTCAGCGCCAGCGCAGTCCCCAGCCCGTACCCCTCCGCTTCCGCCAGCGCAAGCGCCTCACGCGCCAGCATCTCCGCCTGGCCGTGATCGGTAAACCGGATGGGCCACGCCTCGTCGTTCAGCGCGTCGATCCGGGCGCGAAGGTCGGCGCCTGAAGATGGATTGCGGATGGCGGGAAGGGAGAGCGCATCGTCCATCGGAATCGCGCATCCAACAGGGGTGTGCATGAAAGCCGGCGTACGAACGACACCAGACCGCCACAACAATGTGCGCGGATAAAGAAGTGCGCCAGACAGGACCGCCCGGCGCAACGAGCGGCAAGCGGAGACATCGGGTGGCTGCTTCCGGCTCTTCAGCTGCCGGACGACGTCGCTCCGCCCGGGACAGCCGAACAGCGCACACCCACGCCCTCGCCCGCGACTGCGTCCACGCGTCGGAGAACCTCGCGGCGCAACCGTGCCGCCGGCTCCCGGACGTCGCACATGTTTTCGTCTTTTCTTTCGCGGTCATCCATGCGGCACCGGCACCTCGTTGCAGTGCGAAACCAGGGTACGTACAGCGATTCGACTGGAAATCAGGCTGCAAAGACGATGGGTCCGGGCGGTGGAAAACAATCGTTGCGGAACGGCTGATGCAGCCTGAAATCGCCACTTGCCCACCCGTCCGGAGCGCGCCGGAGCGATCCCGGCAGAATGTCGGACCCTCGCCCGTTATCCCCTGTCACGCGCGGTATCGCGTTCCGGCCCCGGAGCCGCGTGAGGCATCCCACCCGTCGCGCCGAACGGGCCGCGGCACGTACACCCCGTCACCTTTCGGCGCGAAGGTCCATCCCCCTACCGGAGGTTTGCCATGAAGCGAGCTCCCCTGGCAGTCCCCCTCGTCGCTGCAGGGCTGGCGGCCTGCACCGACACCGTCGCTCCCCCGGCGGCGCCGCCCCCCGAAACCATCGCCAGCGTCTCCGGGGCCGCGTTCAGCCTGCGGGCGGGGCTGGCGCTGGCGGTGGACGACGCGCGCAGCCGTGTCATCCCCACCCTGGGCACCAGCGGCGCCATCCGTGGCGTGGACCAGACCTTCGCCGCCCTGGCCGACGCGGTGCGCGCGGGCGACACGAGCGCGGTGCGCGACGCCATCGACGGCGCCGCGGGCACCCTGAACGCGCTGGAGCGCTCCGCGCCGGGCACCAGCCCGGTGGAAGTGGCCGCGCTGCGGCTGGTGCTGCTGAACGCGGACGTGCTCTTCCCCGCCTCCTGAGCACGGGCTGCAACGTCCCCATCGAAACCCATCCCTCACTGCAGAGGCTTTCCCATGCCCAACCGCTTGCTGACCGCGGCGCTGGCCGGCGTCGCACTGGCCGCCGCGGCCCCGGCCGCCGCCCAGACGGACTCCATCCGCGCCTGCTACGTGCCCACCACCGGCAACCTCTACCGGGTCGGCACGTCCGACACGCACCCCGACTGCGTGTCGCCCACGCACGTGCGCTTCGCCTGGCCCGCCACCAGCCCCGACCTGGGGATCGGCGGCAAGTACCTGCTGCGGCTGCGCGCCGGCAGCCCCCTCTCCGACCGCTTCTTCGTGGACAGCGCCGGCGGGGTGGCGGCGCTGGGGAACCTGGGGCTGGGCACCATTCCGGTGGAGGGGGAGGGCGTCCGGATGATGTGGTACCCGTTCAGGGCGGCGTTCCGCGCCGGGAGCGTCAACGGCACCGAGTGGAACGACCCGAACGTCGGCTTCTTCTCCTGGGCCGGCGGCAGCGGCACCACGGCCAGCGGATACGCCACCTTCGCGATGGGCGACGGGACCACCGCCAGCGGCACGATGGCCGTGGGCTTCGGGTCCAACAACAACGTGAGCGGGACGCTGGGCTTCGCCACCGGCTCGAACGCGCGCTGCACCGGCTTTACGTGCGTGGCCATGGGCTTCAACGCCAACGCGGCCGACCAGGGAGCGGTCGCCATCGGCTACCGCGTGACCGCCGACGGCGATTACGCGACGGTGATGGGGCACCGTGCCAGCGCCAACGGGCACACCGGGGTGTTCGTCCGCGGCGACGCGTCGACCACGGACTCCATCCTGGCGCAGGCGAACAACGAGTTCGCGGTGCGCGCGGCGGGCGGCTTTCGCTTCCGCACCAACGCCACGCTCACCACGGGGTGCAACCTGCCGGCGGGCTCGGGGGCCTTCACCTGCGCGTCCAGCCGCACGCTCAAGGAGCACTTCACCGAGGTGGACGGCGAGGACCTGCTGGCGCGCATCCGCGGCGTTCCCGTCAACACGTGGAGCTACATCGACGAGCCGGGGGGCGTGCGGCACCTGGGGCCGTTCGCGGAAGACTTCCGCGCGGCGTTCGGCCTGGGCGTGGACGACCGGAGCATCGGCCTGCTGGACATCGACGGCGTGAACTTCGCGGCCGTCAAGGCGCTGGAGGCGCGCACCGCCGAGCTGCGCGCGAAGACGGCCGAGGTGGACCGCCTGGCCGCGGAGCTGGCCGCCCTGCGCGAGCGTCAGGCCGCCACCGACGCCCGCCTGGCCGAGCTGGAGGCGCTCGTCCGCACCCTGTCGCAGCAGCGCTAACGACGAACTGAACGGCCTCACACGGAGTCAGCAGAGTCAACAGAGTTCGATCACTTCCTCTGTTGACTCTGCTGACTCTGCGTGAGGCCGTTCTTTTTCAGGATTTCGCGGGAAATCCATCCGCAAAGGTCGACGATCCGCCCTCGATCGCCGGGATCACGTAGCGGACAAGGAGCTCGTCGCGCAGCCGGCGCCAGGTGCCGTACTGGTTGTAGCTGCTGGCGGTGAAGCCCACCACCAGGCCCCGCTCCGGCAGCACCATCACCAGCTGGCCGCCGTTGCCGGGGCGCAACCCGCGAGCCGGCATCCGTCCCGGCGCGGCGTCATCGCACCGGCCACAGGCGGACGGTGGTGTCGCTGGCCACCGACGCCAGCCAGCGGCCGTCGGGGCTGTACGCCACGTCCGCGACCTTGCGCCGGTGCCCGGCCAGGCGCGCCAGGCGCCGCCCCGAGGCCACGTCCCACACGGAAACCGTGCGATCGAAGCTCGCCGCCGCCAGCCGCCGCCCGTCCGGGCTGAACGCGACGCCGTGCACGGAGTCCTC
>DATAAG010000546.1:0-1889 GCA_036260235.1 Longimicrobium sp. | reverse complement strand
CCGTTCCCGGCACCGCCGCCGTGGCCCGCGCCCGCGGCCTGCGCGCCCCCACCGGCCGGCGCCTGCACGCCGCCGCGCGCGGCGGGGCGGCGGCGCGGATGGCGAGGAAGCGGTTCCGGCTGTAGGAGAAGAGGTTCACGTGCCAGGTGCCCAGGTTCACGTCAGGACCGGGCACTGGGCACTGGGCACTGGACACTGGAGATCGATGCCGACGCCTCCGCAGGAGCTGGGGCCGCTGTTCCGGCGGCTGTTCGCCGACCGGCGCTTCGTCGTGGTGAGCAACCGCGAGCCGTACGAGCACCGCTGGTCGCAGGACGTGGGGGAGATGGAGGTGCGCCGTCCCGCCGGAGGCCTGACCTCCGCGCTGGACCCCCTGCTGCAGGCGCTGGGCGGCATGTGGGTGGCCTGGGGCTCCGGCGACGCCGACAACGCGGCCGTGGACGGGGAGAACCGCGTGCGCGTGCCGCCGGAGAACCCCAGCTATACGCTCCGGCGGGTGTGGCTCACGCACCACGACATCCACCGCTACTATCTGGGGTTCGCCAACCAGTTCCTGTGGCCGCTGTGCCACCTGCGGCCGGACCTCACCCGCGTCCGCTCCCGCTACTGGGAGCGCTACCGCCGGGTGAACCGCCGCTTCGCCGAGGCCGTGCTGGAGGAGGTGCGCGGCAAGGAGGCGGCGGTGTGGATCCAGGACTACCACCTGGCGCTGGCGGCGCTGGCCATCCGCGGCCACCGGCCGGACCTCACGCTCGCCCAGTTCTGGCACATCCCCTTTCCCCCGTTCGACATCTTTCGCCTGGCGCCCCAGGCCTCGTACCTGCTGCGCGGCCTGCTGGCGAACGACCTGATGGGCTTTCACCTGCCCATGCACGCGGACAACTTCCTGCGCTGCGCGCGCCGGCTGGCCGGGGCGCAGGTGGACTGGGACCGGCGGACGGCCACGCTGGACGGGCACACCTGCCACGTGGGCGCCTTTCCCATCTCCATCGACGTGGAGCAGTTCCGGGCGGCGGCCACGGTGGAGGGGGTGAAGGACCAGATGCGGCGCATCCGCGAGCGCTACGCCCCCGAGGGCGGGTGCATCGGGATCGGCGTGGACCGCATGGACTACAGCAAGGGGCTGCCGGAGAAGTTCAAGGCGCTGGAGTTCCTGTGGGACCGGTACCCGGAGTTCCGCCGGCGCTTCACCTTCATCCAGGTGGCCGTCCCCAGCCGCAGCGACATCGAGGCCTACGACGACCTGGCGCAGAAGGTGGACCGGCAGGTGCGCGAGATCAACGAGCGCTTCGGCACGGCGGAGTGGCGGCCCATCCACCTGATCAAGCAGTCGCTCCCCGTGGACCGGCTGGCCGTGCTGTACCGGCTGGCGGACGTGTGCATCATCAGCTCCCTGCAGGACGGGATGAACCTGGTGGCCAAGGAGTACGTGGCCAGCCAGGTGGACCAGCGGGGCGTGCTCCTCCTGTCCGAGTTCGCCGGCGCGGCGGAGGAGATGTCCGACGCCACCCTCATCAACCCGTACGATCCGGAGGCGTGCGCCCTGCGCATCCGCGACGCGCTCACCCTTCCCGTGCAGGAGAAGGGTGCGGCCATGCGGCGCCTGCAGGACTCGCTGACCACGATCTACGACTGGATGAACGACATGTTCACCGCGTGGGGCGCCGTGGTCCGCGACCGCCCCGCCGCCCCGCCCGCCGACACGTCCCTGCTGGACGACGCCGAGCCGGCCGAGGACGGCGACTACGCCGCGGTGGAGCCGGGCGCACGGGTGTAGGGGCCCCTCCCCCCGGCCCCCTCCCCGCTCGTTCCTCGCGGAGAGGGGGAGACCAGATCGGGTGCACGGGGACGGGCGTCCTGCCGCACGCGGGCCCTCACCCGCCGGCTTG
>DATAAG010000545.1:0-1696 GCA_036260235.1 Longimicrobium sp. | reverse complement strand
GACGAGGGGCGGATGTCGATCTCCTGCGCCGTCACCCCCAGCGCCCGCATCAGCGCCCAGGCGTTCCCCCGGGTGCCCTCGCTGGTGGCGAAGCCGGGCATGGTGTAGCCGAGGATGTTCGACCGCGGCAGCCCCAGCGCGTCCATCGTCCGCGCCGCCACGATCAGCGCCTGCGTGCTGTCCAGCCCGCCGGAGACGCCGATGACGATCTTGCGGATGCCGGTGGACGACATCCGCTTCATCAGCCCGTGCACCTGGATGTTGTACGCCTCGTAGCAGCGGGCGTCGCGCGCCGCCGGGTCGTCGGGGACGTAGGGAAAGCGGCCCAGGGCGCGCCGCAGCGGGATCTCGCCCTCGGGCACGCGGAACTCGAAGGGGACGCGGCGGATGCCGGCGATGCGGCCGCGGTGGTCGGCGGCGTTGTCGTGAAAGAAGGTCAGGCGCGAGCGGTCCTGCGCCAGCCGCTCCAGGTCCACGTCCGCCACGATCATGTGCGGCTCGGGGACGAAGCGCTCGCTCTCTGCCAGCAGGTCGTTGTTCTCGTAGATCAGCGCGTGCCCGTCCCATGCCAGGTCGGTGGTGCTCTCCCCCGGGCCGGCGGCGGAGTACAGGTAGGCGGCCACGCAGCGGCCGGACTGCCCGGCGCACAGGCTGCGGCGGTACTCCGCCTTTCCCACGGTGATGTTGCTGGCGGAAAGGTTCGCCAGCACCGTCGCCCCCGCCAGCGCGGCCCAGCTGCTGGGGGGGATGGGCGTCCACACGTCCTCGCACACCTCCACGTGCAGCGCGAAGTTCTCCACGTTCTCCGCATCGAACACCAGGTCGGGGCCAAAGGGCACCAGCTGCCCCGCCACCTGCACCTCGTCGAACGGCGCCTCCGCCGCGCGGGCGAACCAGCGGCGCTCGTAGAACTCGCGGTAGTTGGGCAGGTACGACTTGGGGACGATCCCCAGGATGCGCCCGCGGTAGACCACCACCGCGCAGTTGAAGATATGCCCGTGCAGCCGCAGCGGCGCGCCCACCAGCAGGATGGGGGAAAGGCGGATGCTCTCGTGCACCAGCCGGGCGAGCGCGTCGCTCACCGCGTCCAGCAGCGCGTCCTGCTGAAAGAGGTCGTCGCAGGTGTAGGCGGAAAGCCCCAGTTCCGGGAAGAGCGCCACCGCCGCGTGCTGCTCCGACGCCTGGTGCGCCAGCCGCAGCGTCTCGTCCACGTTGAACGCGGGATCGGCCACGCGGACGGCCGGGATGCACACTGCCGCGCGGACGAAGCCGTGGGAATAGATGGAATGGAAGGGTGCGCGCATCGCCCGTTCTGCTGCGGAAGACGGAACCCGCGGACAGGATATCACCCGTGCCTGCGGATGGCTACCGACGCAACGGAGGGTGGACCGCACCGGCAGCAGCCCGCCCTCCATCCCCGGCCCTTCCCCCACGACTCCGTGGGGGAAGGGAGCTGGATCCTGCGCCGCAGCCGGCATCCTGCCGTCCGGGGAGGGCCCCTCCCCCCGGCCCCCTCCCCGCTCGTTCCTCGCGGAGAGGGGGAGAAAACCCGCGGGTGCCCGGGATTCGTCCGCTCGCAGGCGATGTCCGCGAAGGCGGTCGGCGCGTGGTCGATGCAGGCGATTCATGCCCGTTGCGGCTACAAACCGGAATCGCCGGGCCCGCCCCTGAGCAACTGAAGCCGCCGCTGGAAATT
>DATAAG010000544.1:0-11918 GCA_036260235.1 Longimicrobium sp. | reverse complement strand
GGCGTCATCCTCCCCAGGATGTCGTCCATCTCGTTGTACAGCTTTTCCGCCTGCTCGCGCGGCACCAGCCCGCCGTCCAGGTACAGCGGCATCTCCAGCCCCCAGCCGTCGTAGTCGTCTTCGGGGGTGATGACGCTGAGGCCCAGCCCGAACTCCCGCGAAAAGCGCAGCCACTGCGGATGGTTGAGCCCGATGAGCTCCGCGCCCGCCTCGGTGAGCCGCCCGTTGACCCACTGGTCGAGCGTGTGGACGCGCCCGCCCACGCGGTCCGCCGACTCGAACACGCTCACGCGAAAGCCCCAGCGGGAGAGCCAGTACGCCGTGCTCAGCCCGCCGAACCCCGCGCCCACCACGGCCACGTGCACCGGCCCGCGCTTCTCCGCGAACAGCCCCTCGTCGGGCACGTCGGGGATGCGCTCGTGCAGCGAGGCGAGCGCGCGGTGGGCGTGGCGGGTGCGGTCCGACCCGGTGAGCCGGCGACCGAAGCGGCGGTGCAGCTTCGCGAACAGTGAGCGGGCCATGACGTTTCGCCTTTCACAGCGAGGAGATGAAAGGGGCCGGAGACCGGCGGGATGGAGGCGGGAGGGGTCCCGAGCGGCGGGGTCCCGAGCGGCGGGGTCCCGAGCGGCGGGGTCCCGCATGGTAGTCGTGGATGTATCCGGGAGCAACCCGCAGGCTCCCGGCAGTTGAAGCCCCGCGCAGTTTGCGGGGCTTTCCGCAGTTCCAGCCGCGGCTTCAGCCGCCCGGGAGTAAGGGCCGGATCTGCGCTCCGGAGCCGGCGACCTTCGCACTTTCGCACTTTCGCCGCACGCACGAAGCCCCCGCCTGGCGAACCGGGCGGGGGCTTGGAGTACTTCGACCGACGTAGACGCGAGGCTTACGCCGCCTCGCCGCCGCCGGCGGAGGGGGCGCCGCCGTCCCCGCCGCCGGAGCCGGCACCCTGGCCGGCCAGCTCTGCCAGCGCGGCCTTGCGAGAAAGGCGCAGGCGGCCCTTCTCGTCGATGGAGAGGAGCTTCACCTGCACGATGTCGCCCTTCTTCACCACGTCCTCCGTCTTCTCCACCCGGCCGGCCTGCAGCTCGGAGATGTGCAGCAGCCCCTCGGTCCCGGGCATGATCTCCACGAACGCGCCGAAGGTGGTGGTGCTCTTCACCTGGCCCTCGTAGATGCGCCCCACCTCGGGCTCCTCCGTCATCCCCGCGATGATCCTGCGGGCGCGCTCGCCGCCCTCGCCGCTGACGGACGCGATGGTGATCGTGCCGTCGTCGTCGATGTTGATGGTGGCACCCGTGGCCTCCTGGATACCCCGGATCGTCTTGCCCTTGGGCCCGATGATCTCGCCGATCTTGGCCGGGTCGATCTTGATGGTGATGATGCGCGGCGCGTACTGCGACAGATCCGGCCGCGGCGCGGGCAGCACCCGGTCCATCTCGTCCAGGATGTGCATCCGCGCGCGGTTGGCCTTCTGCAGCGCCTCGCGCATCAGCTCCAGCGACAGCCCCTCGATCTTGATGTCCATCTGGATGGAGGTCACGCCGTCGCGCGTGCCCGCCACCTTGAAGTCCATGTCGCCCAGCGCGTCCTCGGAGCCCAGGATGTCGGTGAGCACGGCGACGCGATCACCCTCCTTGATGAGCCCCATCGCCACGCCGGCCACGGCCGCCCGCATGGGCACGCCCGCGTCCATCAGCGAGAGCGAGCCGGCGCACACCGTCGCCATGGACGACGAGCCGTTGCTCTCCAGCACGTCGCTCACCACGCGGATGGTGTACGGGAACTCGTCGAACGGCGGCAGCATGGCCTCCAGCGCCCGCTCCGCCAGCGCGCCGTGCCCGACCTCGCGGCGGCTGGTGCCGCGCATGGGCTTCACCTCGCCCGTGCTGAACGGCGGGAAGTTGTAGTGCAGCATGAAGCTCTTCTTCTGCTGCACCGCGTAGTCCACCGTGTCGTAGGCCTGCTCGTCGCCCTGCGTGCCCAGCGTGGTCACGCCCAGCGCCTGCGTCTGCCCGCGGGTGAAGAGCGCCGAGCCGTGCGCGCGGGGCAGCACGCCCACGTCGATGGTGATGGGCCGCACCTCGTCGGTGCCGCGTCCGTCGGAGCGCCTGCCGGTGGCAAGGATCATCTCGCGCGTCTCGCGCTTCTCCAGGTCCTTCACCACGCTGCCGACGTCCTTCTCGCTCTCCGGGAACTCCTCCGCCAGCGCCGCCGCGATCTCCTCGCGGATGGCCCGGAGCGCGTCGTTGCGCTCGTGCTTGCCCGCGATGGTGAGCGCCTCGCGCACGCGGTCGGCGGCCATCCCCTCCACCCGCTCGCGGATGGCGGCGTCCACCGCCTTCGGCGTCCACTCCATCTTGGGCGGCACCTCCAGCTCGGCCAGCATCTCCTTCTGGATGCCGATGAGCTCCTTGATCCCCACGTGGGCCACCATCAGCCCCTCGGCGATCTCCTCCTCGGGCACCTCCAGCGCGCCGCCCTCCACCATCATGATGGCGTCCTCGGACCCGGCCACGATGATGTCCAGGTCGCTGTACTCCAGCTGCTGGAAGGTGGGGTTGAGCACCCACTGCCCCTGGATGCGCCCGATGCGCACCGCCGCCACCGGCTCCGCGAAGGGAATGCGGCTCATGTTGAGCGCCAGCGAAGCGCCGGTGAGCGCCACCACGTCCGCGTCGTTCTCCTGGTCGGCGCTGATGACGTAGACGAAGATCTGCACCTCGTTGGCGAACCCGTCGGGGAACAGCGGGCGCAGCGGGCGGTCGATGAGCCGCGCGGAGAGGATCTCCTTGTCGCTGGGCCGCCCCTCGCGCTTGATGAAGCCGCCCGGGATCTTGCCGGCCGCGTAGGTGCGCTCGCGGTACTCGATGGTCAGGGGGAAGAACGGCAGGTGCGTGGGCGTGTCCTGGGCCACGGCGGTGCACAGCACCATCGTCTCGCCGAACTGCACCGTGCACGAGCCGTCCGCCTGCCGGGCCATCTTTCCCGCCTCCACGATGAGGGGGCGCCCGGCGAACTGTCTCTCCAGCTTTGCCATGTAGGTCTTTCCTTTGGATTGCTCGGGGGAAGCCGCACTCCGGGCAGCGCTCCCCCGCAGGCGGAGCCCGGTCGCTTTGATGTCCACTTCGTCGCCGCTGTGCACAAACGCACACGCCGGCCGCAGGGTCCATGCCCGTGCGGCCGGCGTGCTTTCCTTCTCAGGCCTTCAACCCGCCTTGCGCGGTGCGGCGGAGACGCGCGGTCCGGGGACGCAGCGTCATCGCCGTCGTCCCCTGCCCCTCGCGCCCGCCCGCCGGGTTGCCGATCAGTGGCGCAGCCCCAGGTCGGCGATGAGGGCGCGGTAGCCCTCCAGGTCCGTGCGGCGCAGGTAGTCCAGCAGGCTGCGGCGCTGACCCACCATCTTCAGCAGCCCGCGGCGGCTGTGATGGTCCTTCTTGTGGGTACGGAAGTGATCCGTGAGGTCGTTGATGCGCGCGGTGAGCAGCGCGATCTGGACCTTGGTGCTGCCGCGGTCGCTCTCGTGCAGCTGGTACTTCTTGATGATGTCGTCGCGGTTTTCGGCCGTGAGCGCCATGATCGGAGCCTCCTGAAGAGTCTATGCTGGTCGGGAAGTCAGCCGATCCAATCGAACGGATGGTCGAACGGATCAACAACAAGCCAAAGAAGATATCAGAATTTGCCGTTTCTGGCAACCCGCAGCGTAACACGCAGCCGTCCACACGCCGCCGTCCAATACGCCGCCATCCACCACCGGCCGCCGTCCACCACGCCGCCGTCCACTCCGGCCTGGTCCCCGCGCGGTTGATGCTCATGGCCGCAGCCATGCCCCCGCCTCGCGCGGCCCGCCTCCCGGCACGCATGAGCGGATCGCGGATCGGGGGTCAGGGACCATGCAGCCCGCCTCCAGGAGCGAATGAATTCGCCGCTGGAACTTCGCAAAGTCCGCCGGCGCGGACTCCCGCCCGCCGCTTCCATGAGCAGGAGTCGCCTCCCATCCGCGGAGTGCCATCCGAGGGAGGCCCCGCGCGGAACCTTTCCGTACCGGAATCCCTGGCGCCGACCGAGGAATCCACCGTCCGAACCTGGTGGCCCGCCGCCGCACCGCGAACTCGCCGCCGGCGAGTCCGCACAGGTAGACTTTGCGCCTTTCCAGCGGTCAATTCATTCGCTGCCGGCGCGGCCCGTGCCCACCCGCATCCGCACCAGCTCGACTCAGAACATCCGCCATACGACAGATCTTGACTTCTTCGCGCGACGGCGCATCCGTACTGGCGGCACCTTGCGCCGCCCGCCGGTCCTTCATCGCGTGACCTGCATTCCATCGCCGCCATGCGACTCCGTCCCTTCCTTCGCCTGCGCGGCGTCGCCCTTCCTGCCGCGATCGCCGGCGCACCGCTGGCGCCGCTGCACGCACAGGTGCTGGCAGAGCCTGCTCCGTCCGTATCCATCTCTCCACCCCCGCCCATCACGCTTCCGCGCGCTCCCTCGCTCCGCGCGGCGTCCATCGGGCCGCTGCCGGGCACGCTGGAGGTCGGCTTCAGCGCGGGGACGGCGCACACCACCCGCTGGTACGACGCGGACACGGAAGCGGGGACGGTGGAGGATGGCACGTCGCTCTCGGCCGAGGTGCGCTACTGGCCGCTGCCCTTCCTGGGGCTTCGGCTGCAGGCCAGCCGGTTCGACGGCGAGATCCGCACTCACCCCCGTGCCGGCTCGACCGGGTTCTCCCAGGAACCGCAGGATCTGCACGGAACCGCGTACGACGCCTCGGTCGTGGTGCGGCCGCTGGCCGCGGAGGGCGCTGGCGGGCTGCTCTCCAGCGTCTACGCCTACGCCGGCGGCGGCCGCGCGGAGCTGGAGGTCTCCGGCGCGCCGGACTCGCTGCTGGTGTGCGGCAGCGGCGGGGACACGGCGTGCGCCGTCTGGGTGACCCGCAGCGGAAGCGTGGAGCAGGTCACCGCGGGGGCCGGGGCGGACCTGGCGCAGGTGTTCGGGTTCACCCTTTTCGCCGAAGCGTCCGTGCACCGCTACAGCCCGCTTTTCGACCGCGAGCGCCGTGCATTCGCCCGGGCGAACGTGCGCGGCGGAATGGACGCCGGCGGAGCCCCGCGGCGCGTGGTGGTGAATCCGAACAACCCGGCCGCCCTGAGCAACGACGTGGTGACGCGCCGCTTCCTGCTGGGGCTGCGCCGCCGGTTCGGGCGCGTCTCCGACCAGCCTCCTCCCCCGCCGCGCCCGCCGCCGGTGGACCCCGCGTCTCCCACGCGCGGCGGGTTCGTGGCGGTACGGACGACGGAGCCCGGCGCGGAGGTGTACCTGGTGCCGCTGGAGTACTGGGAAGACCATCCCCGGCTCGCCTGCACGCTGCGTCCCGTGCAGCAGACCGGCTCGTATTTCAAGGGCCGCACCACCAGCACGGCGGCCGTGCGGGTGTACGCGGACCCCACCACCTGGGTCCTCGTCGTGCGCCAGCACGGGCGCGTCCACGATGAGCGCATCCGCCTGTCCGGAGGCCGCCAGGTGGACCGCCAGCTGAACATGCGCGTGGACGGCACCCCCCAGCGCTGCCCATCATGAGCGACGACGCCGCCAAGCCCGGCGAATCCGCGCTGGAAGGATATCCCAGGTACGCCCGGCTGGCGCTGCTGGCGCTGGTGGCGGTGGCGCAGGCCATCCCGGGCCTCTCCATCCTCTCCGGCAGCGACTGGCACCCGCCGGGCGTGGGAGCCGCCGCGTTCACCGTCACCGCCACAGCGCTGGGGGCGGGGGTCATCGCGCTGATGTTCATGGCCCGGCGCCGCATCCAGGTGCTGCGGGCACGGGTGGTGGTGGCGTTCTGCGGCGGGGCGCTGCTGCTGGGGCTGGGGATGATGGCCGCGTACCGGACCACTCTGGACGTGCGCGTGGTGCAGTACGAGTGGGACGACGCGCAGTACAGGGAACTCATCCCGTTCGGCACGTCGTGGTGGGTGAACGCCGAACTGATGCGCCGCATCCGCAGCGCCAACGACCCCGACCCGCCCCGCGCGTCGGCGGTGCGCCCCAGCCACCTGGCGCGCACCATCGAGGAGTACGGCCTGGCCCGCGTACAGCGGTTCTACGGCGGCTGGAAGGAGGCGACGGTAGCCGGCCTGTGGCTGGGCTACCTGGGCACCCTGGGGCTGGTTGCCGCCGCGTTCGGCATGGCGGCCGTGCGGTTGGGCCAGGAGCTGGCGGTGGAGAAGGAAAAGGAGAAGGCGAAGGAAGAGGAAAAAGCGGAGAACGGAAAGAAGGAAGAGAAGGCGGGGAAGCCCGAGCCTGCTCCCGCCGCTGCGTCCGCCCCTGCCGCCGCACCCGCCGCGGTCCCCGCGGAGGCGCCTGCCGCATCCGCCTCACCGGAGCAGCGGATCGCGGAGCTGGAGGCCGAGCTTCGGCGCCTTCGTGCGAGCCTGCACCACACGAACGGGGTCGGCCCCTCGCGGAGCAGCCCCGGCAGTCCGCTGGTGGTGCGCGCGGAGATCCGCACCTCGGGCTGGCTGCTGCTGGGCGCCGCCGCGATAGTCTGGTGGATCAGCAGGCGAGAGGAGCCCGAGGAGAGCCGTGGGAGCGCCCGGCCGACGCGACGGTAGACGCTCAAAGAGAACCGAGCTCCTGAGTTCTCCGTGCACTCCTGGAAAGCGCAAACGCAGAGTACCCAGAGTTGTGGCGCGTGACTTTTCTCTGCGTACTCTCTTCTCTACTCTGCCTTCACTTGCTGTCTGCGTCCGCACAAGAAACTGTGAAATCTGGTATTACGCAGAGAGGCGGGGCGGCAGAGAACGGCAACCACTCCTCTGCTGCTCTGCTGCTCTGCGTGACCAATCAGTTTCCCCGGGTTTGGGATCAGGCGAGCCCCAGAATCCGCCGCCCGGCGCGCTCGTCGCCGCGGATGGCGTCGACCAGGGCCTCGACGGTGGTGAAGGGGTGGATGTCGCGGATGCGGTCGACGACGTCCACGCGCAGGTGGTCGCCGTAGATGTCGCCGCTCCAGTCCAGCAGGTGCAGCTCCACCGTGGACGCGAACCCGGGGAACGTCGGCCGCGGCCCCAGGTGCAGCAGCCCGGGGATGCGCCGGCCGCGCACCCAGCCGTACGCCGCGTAGATCCCTTCCAGCGGCAGCATCTTCTCCGGGTCCCCCACCTCCACGTTCGCGGTGGGAAAGCCCAGCTCCCGCCCCTTCTGCTCCCCCCGCACCACCACGCCCTCCAGCCGGTACGGCCGCCCCAGCAGCCGTGCCGCCTCCGCCACCTTCCCCTCCCCGAGGAGGCCGCGAATGCGGCTGGACGACACCGGCCCGCCCTCCGCGTGGTACGCCTCCACCACGTCCACCGCGAACCCCACCTCGCGCCCGATCTCGCGCAGCGTGTCCACGCTCCCCTCGCGGTCCCTGCCGAACCCGTGGTCGTAGCCGATCACCAGCTCGTTCATCCCGATGCGGCCCAGCAGGATCTCGTCCACGAACCGCCGCGCCGGGTAGTGCTGCAGCGTACGGGTGAAGGGGATGAAGACCACGTACTCCAGCCCCGACTCCGCCAGCACCTCGCGCTTTTCCGAGAGCGTGGTCAGCAGCGGCGGCGCGGCCTCCGGGCGGACGACGCGCAGCGGATGGGGGTGGAAGGTGACCAGGATGCTGCGGCCGCCGGTGGCCCGGGCGCGGCGGCAGATCTCCTGCAGCACCTCCCAGTGCCCCAGGTGCACGCCGTCGAAGGTGCCCACCGTGACGATCGCGGGCCGGTGGTCGCGCGGCAGGGCGTTGGGGAGCGCCGGGTCGATGGCGAACGGCGCGTCGTGGTCCAGGCGCACCATCATGCCGCTCCCGCGAACACCTTGCGCGGCCGCACCCGCCCCTCCGCCGCCTCGCCGATCGCCAGCAGCGCGCCGTCGGCCGAGACGAGCGCCACCGGCCCTTCCCCGGCGGCGCCGCCCGCCGCCACCGCGCGCCCGTGGCGCAGGTCCGCCTCCCCCTGCTCGTCCACCACCACGCGGGGCAGGTGCGCCACCGCCTCCGCCGGCGCGAGCATCGCCCGCGCGACCAGGTCCGCCTCCCCCAGCCGGTCCATCGGCACGGCGCGGGCGACGTCGTGCGGGCCGATGCGCGTGCGCCGCAGCTCGCGCAGGTGCCCGCCCACGCCCAGCGCCTCGCCCGCGTCCCGCGCGATGGCGCGGATGTACGTCCCGCTCCCGCAGTCCACCTCGAAGACCACGTCCGGCAGGTCGATGGAGACGATGCGGATCGCGTAGATCGTCACCGTCACCGGCTTCCGCTCCACCTCCCCGCCCCGCCGCGCGACGGCGTACATCCGCTCCCCCTCCACCTTCTTGGCGGAGTACGCCGGCGGCACCTGCTGGATGGTCCCCACCTGCCCCGCGAGCGCCGCTTCCACCTCCCCGCGCGCCAGCGAGCGCCAGCCGTCGGAGGATGCGATCACCTCGCCCGTGTGGTCGTCGGTGTCCGTCGCCTCGCCCAGGCGCATGGTGGCGACGTAGGTCTTGGGGAGCGGCGCGAAGTACTCCGCCAGCCGCGTGGCGGCGCCCACGCAGACCAGCAGCAGCCCGGAGGCGAACGGGTCCAGCGTCCCCGTGTGCCCCACCTGCCGCGTCCTGAGCGCGCGCCGCACCGCCGCCACCGCGTCGTGCGACGTGGGGCCGACGGGCTTTTCGACGGGGAGGACGCCGGCGGGCGGCGCGGGAGCGGGGTTCGCGCTCACCGCCGGCCTCCCTCGGGAGAGTGCGTGAGTGGGCGTGCGCAGGCGCCGGGAACGCCGCGCGCGGCTGGACCGCCGAGTCCGCGCAGGCGGACTTCGTGACGTTCCAGCCGCGGTTTCAACCGCCCGTCGCGATGCCGGCGGATCACCTCTGGACCCCTCACTCCTTCTCCTGCCCCTCGGCGTCCGACGCCTCGGCGCCCTCTTCCTCCTCGCCCTGGGCGGCGTCGTTCGGAAGCGCCTGGCGCAGCAGCTCCTCGATGCGCAGCGCCTCCTTGAGCACGCGGTCCTCCTCGAAGTGCAGCTCCGGGATGCGGCGCATGTGCAGCCGCCCGCCCAGCTGCTTGCGGATGAACGCCGCCGCGCTGCGCAGCCCGGAGACGATCTCCTCCCGCTCCTTGTCGTCGCCCAGCGCCGTCACGTAGACGCGGGCGTGGTCCAGCTCCGGCGAGGTGACCACGGCCGTGATGGTGGCCAGCCCCACCCGGGGATCGCGCACCTCGTCGCGGACGATGAGGGAGATCTCCTGCTTGAGCTGCTCGTTGATGCGGTCGGTGCGTCGGTACTTCGGCATGTGCGCTCTCGCCGGCTGCTGCGCGAAAAGGAAAAGCGAGGGGACAGGTTACAGGGAACAGGGGACAGCCTGCAACACCAGGGAACAGGGAACAGGGAATAGCAAGCACCTGCAACTGTGTTGCCGCGCGGCACGGCGGCTCCCCACACACTTTTGCCATCGGCGAAACGAAAAGCGAGGGGACGGGTCCAGGGACGGGCCACGCCACGCCGGCTGCCGCCGGCGCGGGCTGTACCCTGTCCCCTGTGACCTGTCCCCTCGCCGTTCAGTAGAACGTCGTGTACGAATCGATGATCCGCGCCCGCCCCTCCTCGGCCACCATCCGGTCCGCCGACGAGAGCACGGACTGCGCGTGGCGCCGGTCTTCGCTCACCACGCACACCGCGATCTCCGCCCGCTGCAGCAGCTCCTGGTGCCCCGTCTCCGCCGCGGAGACGTTGAAGCGCGCGTGCAGCCGGTCCTTCAGCCCCTTGACCACCATGCGCTTCTCCTTGAGCGAAGCGCACCCGGGCACGTGCAGCTCCCACACCGCCAGTCCCACCACCATCGTCCGGACGCCGCGTCAGGGGGTGGCCGCGCGCTCCTGCTCCGCGGCGATGCCGGCCAGCGTACGGGCCACCTCCTCCACCCGGTAGCACTCCAGCACGTCGCCCACCTTGACGTCGTTGAAGTTGCGGATGTTCAGGCCGCACTCGAAGCCCTCACGCACCTCGCGGGCGTCGTCCTTGAAGCGCTTCAGGCTCTCCAGCTCGCCCTCGTACACCTGCACCCCGTCGCGCACCACGCGGATCTTGCCGCGCCGGTCCAGCACGCCGCTGGTGACCATGCAGCCGGCCACCGTCCCCACGCGCGGCACCTTGAACAGCTGCCGCACCTCGGCCGTGCCCAGCATGATCTCCCGCTCCTCGGGAGTCAGCAGGCCCTCCATCGCGGCGCGGACTTCCTCCACCGCCTCGTAGATGATGTTGTACAGGCGGATGTCCACGTCCTCGCGCTCCGCCACGCCCCGCGCCTCGCCCGTGGGGCGCACGTGGAAGCCGATGACGATGGCGCCCGAGGTGGACGCCAGCAGCACGTCCGACTCGTTGATGGCGCCCACGCCGCGGTGCACCACCTGCACCCGCACCTCGGCCGTGGACAGCTGCTCCAGCGAGTCCGACAGCGCCTGCACGGAGCCGTCCACGTCGCCCTTGATGACCAGGTTCAGCTGCGCCTGCTCGCCCTTGGCCAGCATGCGCGACAGGTCCGTGAGCTTCACGCCGCGGCTCTTGATGCGCATGCGCTTCTCGCGCTCCAGCCGCTGGCGCGTCTGCGCGATCTCCGCCGCGCGGTCCGCCTCCATGGCGATGAGCTGGTCGCCCGCGCCGGGAACGCCGGACAGACCCAGGATCTGCACGGGGATCGCCGGGCCGGCCTCCTGCACCGGGCGGTTGCGCTCGT
This sequence comes from Longimicrobium sp., assembly GCA_036260235.1. Classification (GTDB taxonomy): domain Bacteria; phylum Gemmatimonadota; class Gemmatimonadetes; order Longimicrobiales; family Longimicrobiaceae; genus Longimicrobium. The sequence goes on along the minus strand of DATAAG010000544.1, from coordinate 1,187 downwards.
CCAGCATGGCGCGGATGCGGCCGCTGTACATGCCGCACACCACGTGGTCGCCCACCCGCAGCGTGCCGTTGGTGACCAGCACCGTCGCCACCGGGCCCTTGCCCACGTCCAGCTGCGCCTCGATGACCGTCCCCACCGCCTCGCGGTCGGGGTTGGCCTTGAGCTCCTGGATGTCGGCCAGCAGCAGGACCTTCTCCAGCAGCTCGTCCATCCCGATCCCCTTCTTGGCGGACACGTCGGCGCTCATCACGTCGCCGCCGAAGTCCTCCAGCACCACCCCGTGCTGCAGCAGGTCCTGCTTGACCTTCATGGGGTTGGCGTCGGGAAGGTCCACCTTGTTCACCGCCACGATCAGCGGCACGCCTGCGTTCCGGGCGTGGCTGATGGCCTCCACCGTCTGCGGCATCACCGAGTCGTCGGCGGCCACGACGAGGATGACCACGTCCGTGACCTCCGCGCCGCGGGCGCGCATGGCGGTGAACGCCGCGTGGCCGGGCGTGTCCAGGAAGCTGATGGCGCGCCCGTCCGGCAGCTGCACGTGGTACGCGCCGATGTGCTGCGTGATGCCGCCGGCCTCGCCCGCGATGACGTTGGTCTTGCGGATGTAGTCCAGCAGCGACGTCTTGCCGTGGTCCACGTGGCCCATCACCGTCACCACCGGCGGACGCGGCTGCAGGTCCTCCGGCGCGTCCTCCTCCACGGCCTCTTCCATCTCCGCGCCGTACTCCTCCTCGCGGACCGCCTTGAAGCCGAACTCGTCCAGCAGCAGCTCGATCTGGTCGAAGTCCAGCCGCTGGTTGATGGTGACCATCAGCCCCAGGTTCTTGAACGCGGAGCCGATGATCTGCGTGGCCGGCACGTCGATGAGCTCCGCCAGCTCCGCCACCGTCAGGAACTCGTTCACCCGGACGGTGGTGGCCTCCTCGGCGCGGCGCCGCTGGATCTCCTCCTCGCGGCGCTCCGCCTGCGACGGCCCCTGGTCGCGCTGGCCGCGGCGCTTCTTGCGCCCGCCGCCCGACTCCATGGCCGCCATGGTCTTGCGGAAGTTCTGGTCGACCGCGTCCTGGTCTACCGTCCCCTTCCCCTTCTTCTTCTTGCGGTCCTTCTTGCGGGCCCCGCCGGCACCACTCCCACGGGGAGCGCCGCCGGCGGGGCCCGCAAGAAGGACCGCAAGAAGAAGAAGGGGA
>DATAAG010000543.1:0-10277 GCA_036260235.1 Longimicrobium sp. | reverse complement strand
CATTTCCCGCGCGCGCAGCAGCAGGTCCAGGAAAGGCCCGGGCTCGTTCGCCTCCGCCAGCGGGGAGAGCATCCCGGCGGCGGCCCAGCTGGCCTCCATCCCCGGCGTGCCGCGTTCCAGCACGATAACGGAAAGCCCGTCGCGCGCGGCGCGGCGGGCGATGGCGCACCCGATCACTCCCCCGCCGACGATCACCACGTCGGCGGTCCCGCTCGTCTCCCTCATATCCCCCAAACCTTAACAGATTGGCCTCACACAGAGTCAGCAGAGTCAACAGAGTGGGGTTTTCCTCTGCTAACTCTGCTGACACTGCGTGAGGCTTTCTTTGTCCTTCTACTCCGGCGAGACCTCGGTGAGGTACGCCTCGAACAGGCGGACGGCGCTCTCCACGTCGCGCGGGTCCACCGCCTCGAACGGCGAGTGCGAGTAGCGGATGGGCGGCGCCACCAGCAGCGTCTCCATCCCCTGCCGCGCCAGGTGCGCCCCGTCGGACGAGTAGTGGTACAGCACCACGTCCTGCACCGGGATCTCGTGCTTTTCCGCCACCGCGCGCAGCTCGTTGATCAGCCGCCGCGAGTAGTGCACCGACGAGTCGCGGTGCACCAGCGCGGGGCCGGCCCCCAGCCGCACCGGCATGTGCGCCTCCGCCACCGTGGGGACGTCGCCCGCCAGCCCGTTGTCGATGATGAACCCCACGTCGAAGCTGCGCCCGTCGCGCGCCAGGCTGCTGGCGCCCACCATCCCGATCTCCTCCTGCACCGTGAGCGCCAGCGTCACGTCGAAGCGCGGCTTCCGCTCCGCGAGCCGCCGGGAGAGCTCGACCAGCACCGCCACCCCCAGCCGGTCGTCCATCGCCTTCCCCACCAGCAGGCGGCCCACGCGCTGGATGCCGGGGTCCCACACCATGCGCGTCCCCACCCGGATCCCGCGCTCCGCCGCCTCCTCCGCCGTGAGCCCTACGTCCACGAACAGGTCGTCCCACCCCAGCCGGGTGCGGTCGCGCTGCTCCGGCGTGAGGGCGTGGCCCGTGGTGGTCGCCAGGATGCCGGGGAGGGCGCCGCCCTCCGCCAGCACCCGGAAGCGGTGGCCGATGAAGTAGGGAAAGGAGAAGACGTCCCGCTCGCCGGGAAGGACGCGCAGGAACCCCTCCGGCGTCACCGAGCGCACGATGAGCGACAACTCGTCCGCGTGCGCCGCCAGCAGCACCCGCGGCCCGGGTCCGGGGATGCGCAGGAACAGGTTGCCCACCGGCGTCCGCGACAGCTCGCCGCGGCCTTCCCACTCCTGGGCCACCCACGCCGTCACCGCCTCTTCCTGCCCGGTGGGTCCGGCAAGCTCGCAGAGGGTGCGCAGCAGCTTTTCCATGCGCCCGTCGTCCTCCCTCAGCAGGGTGGAGAGGCGCGCGCCGCGCTCCCGCGGCGTGGCCGTGGTGAACGCCTCGTACGCGCCGGCCTCCAATCGCGCGTCGGGAGCGGCCTCCCGGGTCCTGAAGTCACTCATGACTGGTTGCCTTCGGTGTGCCGGTTCGCCCCGTCCATCCGCCCGATCCCCTGCTCCATGTAGCTGCGCGAAAGCTCCACGTAATGCCCGGCGCTGGTCTGTATCCAGCGCAGCGACTCGCCCTGCAGCTCCTTGCGCACCGTCGCGGGGGTGCCGGCCGCCAGCGTCCGCGCCGGCACCGCCGCCCCCTGTCCCACCACCGCGCCCGCGGCGACCAGGGCTTCGTCGCCCACCGTGGCCTTCTGCAGCACCACCGCGTTCATCCCGATCAGCGCCCCCCGCCCCACCGTGCAGCTTTCCAGGATGGCGCCGTGCCCTATGGTAACGTCCGGGCCGATCAGAGTAGGACCCTGGCGGCTGACGTGCAGCACCACGTTGTCCTGCACGCTGGTGCGCGCGCCCACCCGGATCTCGTGGTCCGGCTCGTCCCCGCGGATGACGGCGCCGAACCACACGCTCGCCTCCTCCTCGATGGTCACGTTGCCGATCACCACCGCCGTGGGGGCCACGAAGGCGGTGGGGTGGATGCGCGGGTGGATGCCGGCGAAGGGGAGGATGACCGCCATCACTCCCGCTCCCCCAGGATGGCCGCCAGCCGCGCCCCGTCCAGGTTGCCGCCCGTCAGCACCACCGCCGCCGGCCCGCCGATGCGCTCGACGGCGCCCTCCAGCACCGCCGCCGCGGCCACCGCCGCCGATCCCTCCGCCACGATCCCCTCCTCCTCGAACAGCCGCCGCACGGCGCGCCGCACGGCCGCCTCGTCCACCAGCACCAGGTCGTCCACCACCTCGCGCGCCAGCGCCAGGCTGCGCTCGTCCACGTCCCCCGACAGCCCCTCGCACAGCGTGGGGCCGTAGGGCGGCGAGACCAGCCGCCCCGCGGAGAGCGAGGCGTGCATCGCCGCCGTCTCGTGCGTCTGCACGCCCACCACGCGGATGCCGCTCCCCATCGCCCGCGCCACGATGCCGATGCCGCCGGCGAGCCCCCCGCCGCCCACGGGAACGACGATCGTCCGCACCCCGGGAAGGTCCTGCACGATCTCCAGCCCCACCGTTCCCTGGCCGGCGACCACGGCGGGGTCGCTGAAGGCGTGCACGAAGCAGGCGCCCGTGGCGGCCGCGTACGCCTCCGCCGCGTGGTGCGCCTCGTCGTACCCCCCCTCCACCTCGCGCAGCTCCGCCCCCCAGCGGGCGATCCGCCGCTTCTTGGCCTCCGGCGCCTCCGCAGGGACGAAGACGAGCGCCCGCGCGCCCAGCAGCGACGCGGCCAGCGCCACCCCCTGGCCGTGGTTCCCCGCGGAGGCCGTCACCAGCCCCCGCGCCCGCCGCTCCGCCGGGAGCGAGGCGACCGCGCTGTACGCGCCCCGCAGCTTGAACGACCCCGTGCGCTGCTGGGTCTCCAGCTTGAGCCAGACGTCCGCCCCCGCCCGCTCCGAGAGCCACGGGCTGCGCTCCAGCGGCGTGCGCCGGGCCACCCCCTGCAGCCGCCGCGCCGCCGCCAGCACCCCCGCCAGCGTGGGGAAGGGCGCCTCCGCCGGAGCAGAGGGCCCCTCCGCCGGTCCCGGTCCCGCGCCGCGGGAATGGATCGTGCGGACGCGCGCGCCCCTGTTCACGGCGCCCGGAAGGCGGCGGTCCGCTCGGCGGGGTGGGAGCTGGACGTCAGCCGCCCCACGGCGGTCAGCTCGCCGCGGACGCCGGCGGGGCGCACCCACCGCTCGCCGAAGCTCCAGGTGGCTCCCGGCTCCAGGGTGAGCGTCTGCACGGCCGCCGTGAAGCCGCGGTCCGCGGACCAGCGCCACAGCTCGTTCCCGCCGGCCCGCACGGCGAAGTCGTACGTCTGGCCGGAGGGAAAGGTGACCTGCACCGGGGCCTGGTACGGGTTGGTCACCTGCAGCGCCAGCAGCACCGTGTCGCCCGCCGCCTCCACGTGGAGGGAGGTGACCAGCGCCGGCTGCGGGGGCTCCGGCGGCGGCGGAAGCATCCCGTCGGGCGGCGGCGGGAGCGGCCGCGTGCAGGCGGCCAGCAGCGCCGGGACGAGCAGCAGCAGCAGAGTACGTCGGCGCAGCGGTGCGGAATGGCTCATCGGGTCGGGTGCCGGCTTCCGGAGCATCACGTGGAGCGAACGTTCGTCCGCGTTCCATCACTCCGGACCGGCAAATTAGACGCCAGCGAGAATCGGCGTCAAGCAAGGCTTTTCACGCCGCGGCATGCGCCTTGGGAAAAAATTCACAAGCCCGCCGGCGCGTGCTTGCGAAAAATTTCACAAGCTCCTATATTGGGCGCGCCGACACCCCCGGAGGGCCGGGAACGCAAGGAAATGACTGCCGATTCCAGGAAGTCCGCGCCGGGAGGGAAGGGGCCGCCGCAGGGAGCCGAGCTGGCCTCGGTGGGACTGCAGTTCACGATCGTGCTGCTGGCGTTCCTCTTCGTGGGACGGTGGCTGGACGGCCGGCTGGGGACGGAGCCATGGCTGCTGCTGGCGGGGGTGTTCGTGGGGTTCGGGCTCAGCACGCTCTGGATGTACCGGCGGCTGAGCGGCCGGGGCAGGGGCCGGTGAGCCGCACCTGGGCGGTGCTGCTGGGCGGGGTGGCGGCCACGGGCGCGCTGGTCTTCGCCGTCGGGTCCGCGATGGCCCCCGGGGCGCGCGGGGCGGTGGCGGCGGGGGTGCTGGTGGCGTGCGCCTTCCAGCTGCTGGTGTTCGTGATCGCGGCGGTGGCGCTGCCGGGAAAGCGGCTGGCGGCGTACGGGGTGGGAATGCTGGGCCGCCTGCTCCTGGTCGTCGCCGGCGCCCTGCTGCTGGTGCCGGCCACGGGGGTGGCCGCGGGGCCGTTCCTGTTCTCGCTGGTCTCGGTGCTGTTCGCAACCACACTGCTGGAGCCGGTCGCGCTGTCGGCCGGCGAGCGGAAGCTGAAGGGTCGATGATCTCCAGTATCGCAGTGCTCCTGGTCCTGGCGGGCGCGCCGCAGCAGGCGGACCCCGCGCACACGCCGCCCCCCACCGAGGTGCAGGGGCCGGCCGACTCGCACGCCACCGCGGCGGACCCCGCCGGCCAGGCGGCGGTGCAGACGATGGGCGGCACGCACGGCGCCACCGATCCGCACGCGGCGCAGGCGCAGGGCGCGCACGGCGAGGCGGCGGCGGAGGGCGGCCACGGCGGCGGCAACCAGATCGACTTCATGCACCACATCCAGGACTCCCGCGAGTGGGAGCTCCCGGGTGGCGCGGTGTTCCATTTTCCCGCCAAGGGCTCGTGGATGGTGGCCGGCATCGACATGACGCCCACCAAGCACGTGCTCTTCCTGGCGATCTCCGCGGCGCTCACGCTGCTGGTGCTGCTGGCCGGCGCGGGGATGGCGTCGCGGGCGCAGCCGGGACGCACCACGGGCAAGCGGCACAACGCCATCGAGGCGCTGGTGCTGTACGTGCGCAACGAGGTGGTGATGCCCAACGTGGGGCACGGGGGCGAGAAGTACGCGCCCTTCGTCATCACCCTGTTCTTCTTCATTCTTTTCGCCAACCTGCTGGGCCTCATCCCCTTCGGCTCCACGGCCACCGCCAGCTTCTCGGTGACGGTGGCGCTGGCGGTCATGACGCTGGTGGTGGCGGAGATCGGCGGGCTGATCGCGCTCGGGCCCAGGCACTACCTCAAGACGCTCTTCTTCGTCCCCCCGGGCATGCCCAAGGCCGCGGGGTGGCTGATGGCGATCGCGCTCTTTCCCATCGAGCTGCTGGGCAAGTTCACGCGCCCCTTCGCGCTGGCCATCCGTCTGATGGCCAACATGACGGCGGGGCACATCGTGATGCTCGCCATCATCTCGCTGATCTTCGTGTTCGGCAGCTACGCGATCGCGGTGGGGCCCGTCCTCATGGCGGTGGCCATCACCTTCCTGGAGCTGTTCGTGTCGTTCCTGCAGGCCTTCATCTTCGCGGTGCTCACCAGCGTGTTCATCGGGCTGGTGCGGCACGCGCACTGAGTGCGTGAGTGCGGAGTGCGTGAGTGCGTGAGTGGGTTCGGTGCAGTGTGCGGGTTCGGAGTGCGCGTGCGGAGTGCGGAGTGATGAAGTGCGGCCGAGTGAGCGAGTGGGTGCGGTCGGATCCAACTCACGCACTCACGCACTAACGCACTCACGCACTGATCGAGAGAGAGGCTCGCGGAGGCGCCTGAAGCCCTCCGCCGGCGGGGGGCCGCTCCACCCCCGTCGTACAGTACCCGGGAGATGGGCGCCCGGGGAGGACGCGCCGGCCCCGTGCCGGGGTAGCGTCCGCGGACCGTGGTCCGCCAGGGGCTGTGCCTGAACGAGACAACGCTCCATCACGGAGATACGAAGATGTTCCTTCAGGAAGCTGCGAGTGCGATGGCGAACGGCCTGCTGGGCGCGGGCCTGGGCGCGGGTGTGGCGGTGATCGGCGCCGGGATCGGCATCGGCCTCATCGGCCGCGGCGCCACCGAGGGGATGGCCCGCCAGCCGGAGATGGCCGGCACCATCCAGACGGCCGCGCTGATCCTTGCCGCGTTCGTCGAGGGCGCCGCTCTCTTCGCCATCGTGGTGACGTTCCTGATCCAGGGCAAGTTCGTCGCGTAAGCGGCGGAAGAATCGGGTCTCCGCGGGGCCGCTCCGGCCCCGCGGAGGCAAGACCACCTCTGAAGACCGGTAGAGAAAGCAACATGCGTCGCTCGCACCTGGCCGCCGCGGCCCTCCTGCTCCTGGGCAGCGCCACGCCCCTGCTGGCGCAGCACGAGGAGGAACAGGGGGGGCTGCTCGCCGTCAACCCCGGCCTGACCATCTGGACGATCATCATCTTCCTGATCGTCCTGGCGATCCTGAGCAAGTTCGCCTTCCCCAAGATCCTGGGGGCGGTGGAGGCGCGCGAGAAGCACATCGCGCAGCTCACCGAGGCCGCCGAGCGCGACCGGGCCGAGGCCGCGGCGCTGGCGGCGGAGAACCGCAAGATCGTCGAAGACACGCGGGCCCGGGTGCACGGCGCGCTGGAAGAGGCGCGGCAGCAGGCGGAGAAGATGCGCGCGGAGATGATGGCCGAGGCCCAGCGCGAGCGGCAGGAGCTGCTGGAGCGCGCCCGCCGCGACATCGCCACGGAGCGCGAGGTGGCGCTCGACACCGTCCGCCGCGACGCCGTGGTGCTGGCCATGGCCGCCGCGGAGAAGCTGGTGCGCCGCAGCGTGGACACCGAGGACAACCGGCGCCTGGTGCGCGAGTCGCTGGCCCAGCTGGGGCAGCCCGCCGCCGTGAGGGCCTGATGCGCGCCGAGATCATCGCCCGCAATTACGCCGAGACCCTGCTGGCCCTGGCGGAGCGCCACGGCGGCGCCGACGGTCTGGACCAGTTCGGCGGGGCGATCGACGGGCTGGCCGCCCAGCTGGAGGCGGACCCGCGCCTGCGCCAGTTCCTGGAGACGCCGCGCGTGCGTCCGGAGCAGAAGAAGGAAGCGCTGCGGCAGGCGCTGACCGGCCGCGCCCCCGAACTGTTCGTGCGCTTCGTGATGGTGCTGGTGGACAAGCGCCGCCAGTCGCTGCTCCCGGAGATCGCCGCGGCGTACCGCGACCTGGTGGACCAGCGCATGGGGCGCGCGCGGGTGGACGTCACCATCAGCCACGCGCCCGACGCGGCGCTGCAGGAGGAGATCCGCGCCGCGTTGCAGGCGCAGCTGGGGCGCACGGTGATCCCCACCTTCCGGGTGGACCCCGAGCTGCTGGGCGGCATGGTGCTGCGCCTGGGCGACGAGATCCTGGACAGCTCGCTGCGCAGCCGCGCGGCCGGGCTGCGCCGCCGCCTGATGGACGTGCAGATGCCGGCGGAAGCGAACGGATAGGTTACAGGGAACAGGTTACAGGTTACAGCCTGCGGGCGAAGGGCGATCAGATCGCCGTAACCTGTCCCCTGTAACCTGTACCCTTGCAGTCTTGACACTGGGTACTGGGCACTAGGTACTCCCCTCCAGCGGCGCGCTGGACCCCGATAGAGCGAGGACGAACGATGGCGACGGTCGAATCCCAGCTTCGCGCAAGCGAGATCAAGAACGTGCTGCTCGGCGAGATCGAGCGGTACGAGGACGTTCTGCAGGCCGAGCAGGTGGGCTCGGTGCTCGAGGTGAAGGACGGCATCGCGCGCGTCTACGGCCTCCAGGGCACCATGTCCAGCGAGATGCTCGAGTTCACCGCCGGCGAGACGGGGCAGACCGTCACCGGGCTGGCGCTGAACCTGGAAGAGGACAACATCGGCGCCGTGGTGCTGGGCGACTGGACGGTGCTGCACGAGGGCGACCAGGTGCGCCGCACCGGCCGCGTGCTCGACATCCCCGTGGGCCCCGGCTACCTGGGCCGCGTGGTGGACCCGCTGGGCCAGCCGATCGACGGCAAGGGCCACATCCCCACCGTGGCCCGCCGCCAGGTGGACATCGTGGCCCCCGGCATCGTGCTGCGCCAGCCGGTGAAGGAGCCGCTGCAGACGGGCCTCAAGGCGATCGACGCGCTCATCCCCATCGGCCGCGGCCAGCGCGAGCTCATCATCGGCGACCGCGGCACGGGCAAGACGGCCATCGCCATCGACACCATCATCAACCAGAAGGGCCAGGGCGTCATCTGCGTGTACGTCGCCATCGGCCAGAAGGCGTCGACGGTGGCGGGCGTGGTGCAGCGGCTGACGGACGCGGGCGCCATGGACTACACCATCGTGGTGGCGGCGACGGCGTCGGACCCGGCTCCCATGCAGTACATCGCGCCGTACGCGGGGACCGCGCTTGCCGAGTACTTCATGTACACCAGGGACGAGAACGGCCGCGGCAAGGCCACCCTCTGCGTGTACGACGACCTGTCCAAGCAGGCGGTGGCGTACCGGCAGATGTCGCTGGTGCTGCGCCGTCCCCCGGGACGCGAGGCGTACCCGGGCGACGTGTTCTACCTGCACAGCCGCCTGCTGGAGCGCGCGGCCAAGCTGTCCGACGAGGAGGGCGGCGGCTCGCTGACGGCGCTTCCCGTGATCGAGACGCAGGCGGGCGACGTGTCGGCGTACATCCCGACCAACGTTATCTCCATCACCGACGGGCAGATCTTCCTGGAGTCGAACCTGTTCTACTCCGGCGTGCGCCCCGCGGTGAACGTGGGCATCAGCGTGTCTCGCGTGGGTGGCTCGGCGCAGATCAAGGCGATGAAGAAGGTGGCCGGCAAGCTGAAGGGCGAGCTGGCGCAGTACCGCGAGCTGGAGGCGTTCGCCGCCTTCGGCAGCGAGCTGGACGCGGTGACGCAGCGGCAGCTGGCGCGCGGCGCGCGGTCGGTGGAGGTGCTCAAGCAGGGGCAGTACGCCCCCGCCTCGGTGGAGCACCAGGTGGCGATCATCTACGCGCTCACCAACGGCTACCTGGACCCGGTGGACCTGCCGCAGGTGAAGGCGTGGGAGCGCGACTTCCACGTGTTCCTGCGCACGCAGCACCCGGAAATCCTGGAGTCCATCCGCTCGACGAAGGACCTGACGGCGGAGAACGAGCAGGCGCTCAAGGCGGCCATCGAGCGGTACGCGGAGCTGTTCTCCGACCCGCACTCGCCGGTGGGAACCGAGGACTGGCACAAGAGCGCCATCCTGCAGGAGACGGACGCCGACCGCCGGATGTCGGAGGAGCAGCTGCGGATGTCGTCGCGCCCCGAGGCCAACGCGCAGGCGGCCCGGCAGTCGTACTGAGTGCGTGAGTGCGTCAGTGCGTGAGTGCGTCAGTAGAAACCACTCACGTACTCACGCACTGACGCACTAACGCACTTTTCGCGAAGCGAAGCATGGCCAAAGCCAGAGAACTCAAGGGCCGCATCCGCTCGGTCCAGAACACGCGCAAGATCACCCGGACGATGGAGATGGTCTCCACGTCCAAGCTCAAGCGCGCCCAGGACCGCGTGGCGGCCGCGCGGCCGTACGCCGAGCGGCTGTCCGGGGTCATCAGCCGGCTGCTCACCCCGGAGCTGGCGGCCAGCTATCCGCTGCTGCGCCAGCCGGCCACGGTGCGGCGCGCGGCGGTGCTGCTCATCACCAGCAACCGCGGGCTGGCCGGCGCCTTCAACGCCAACCTCATCCGCGAGGCGCGCAACCTCCTGGCCCGGCTGCGGGCGGAGGGGGCGGAGGCGGAGCTGCACGCGGCGGGAAAGAAGGGGATCCAGTTCTTCCGCTTCGCGAAGGAGACGCTGCACACCTCCGTCAGCGACATCGGCGACCGTCCCGGGGCCGACGACGCGCAGCGGCTGATCGACGGGCTCACCGAGCGCTTCGTGGCGGGTGACCTTGATGCGGTGTACGTGGTGTACGCCAAGTTCAACTCGGCGCTCTCCACCCCGCCCACGTCGGAGCGCGTCCTCCCCGTGACGCCCCCGGCGGCGAAGGGCCCCCGCCGCGAGTTCCTCCTCTTCCCGACGGCCGAGGCGATCCTCGAGGAGCTGCTCCCGTCGTACGTGCGCAACGCGGTGTACCGGGCGCTCGTGGAGACGGTCGCCGCGGAGCAGGGCGCCCGCCGCACGGCGATGAAGAGCGCGACGGACAACGCGAGCGAGATGCTCAACCTCCTCCGCCGCACGTACAACCGCGCGCGCCAGGCGCAGATCACGCAGGAGATCGCGGAGATCGTCGGCGGCGCGGCGGCGCTGGGATAGGAGCGCGAGAGACGAAGGACGAGAGAGGAGGCGCCCGCCTTCGTCGTTGTTCATCTTTCATCACGAGTTCTCTATGGCTACAGCCGTTGCAGCAGCGAAGAACGTCGGCCGGGTGGTGCAGGTCATCGGCCCGG
>DATAAG010000542.1:0-17010 GCA_036260235.1 Longimicrobium sp. | reverse complement strand
GTGATGGGGGGTGATGGGGGTGATGGATCGACGCGGGCCCCTCGCCTGAGCGGGTGAATCCGCCGCCCGCCGCGACAACTGCGGAAAGCCCCGCAAACTGCGCGGGGCTTCCACTGCATGACCTGCCGCACGTGCTTCGCCGTGCAGGCTTTTGTCGTCAAATCCGGTCCGCGCAGGCGGATTTCGTGACTCCAGCAGCGGTTTATGCCCGTCGCGAGCCTGATCAGGTAATCGCAGCCCCCCCGCGCCGGAGCGAATGAATTCGCCGCTCGAAGCTCGCAAAGTCCTCCTTCGCGGACTGCACCGCACCCAGATTCTCCCCACGGACGGTTCCAGCGGAGGACGAGGCCGAGATTACCGGATTTGATTCGCAATGGGCATCAACCGCCGGACGGGGAGCCGGCCTGCGCGTGAGAAGGCGAGGGCGATGGTCTGGCCGCGGGCCATGCCTCCTGCAGGCTGTCCCCTGTAACCTGTCCCCTGTAACCTCTCCCCTCGCCCTTCCTCACCCCGCCGCGGCAAGCTCCTCGATGAACATGACGTGGTCCTGGTTCAGCACCAGGTACCCGTACGTGTGCCCGCTCTGCAGGCACCGCGCGTTGGTCACGGAGATGAAGCCCTTGAGCGTGGACAGGTGGTCCGCCAGGCGGCTGCCCGGGGAACGGTGCAGGTCGCCCTCGATCACCCGGCCGCCGGTCAGGTGAAAGCGGTGGCCCTGCGCGCGCTTGTTGCCGACGAGCGAGGGCGAGCCGGGGGCGGCGGGGCGGGCGGGAAGGGTGGGGGTGGCACGTGCGATCATCGTGAGTGTCTCTGCCTGCGGGGTGTACGCGGAATGAGTCGCGGCACTCCAGGCAACCCGGGGACCATTCTCGCCGATCTTGCTATCTTCCTCCGGCGGAACGATTTAGGTGGCTTCGGCGTATGGGGCGGGGAAGCGGCGGGCCGTCCGGGAGCGCGACACGCGGGGGCGCGTCCGCCCCGGATTCCGGTGCGGGACGGGACGTGGAGGGCAGGTGTGCGGAAACCGGACGGTGGCCGGGGGCAGGACAGCGCAGCCGGCCGGGGACGGCAGGTGTGACGCGGCGGCTGGAAAACGCCCGGGAGGGGGCCGACAGGACCGTCAGCGGCCGTCGCGGAAGACGCCGCCGAAGCGGTTGGGCTGCGCCGGCGGGCGCACGCCGGGGGCGTCGTGGCGGGCCAGGACGCGGTTGGTGACGGTGCCGGCGATGTGCTCGTCCATGGGGAGCATCTCCATGTAGAGCTCCAGCGCCCGGTCCACGTCCACCTCGTCGCGCAGGATGTCGAGCAGCTCGAGCACGTTGGCCACGTGCGTCTCCACGATGGCCTCTTCCGCCCGCGCGGCGGCGATCAGCAGCTTGCGCTTGGCCTCGTTGCTCAGGCGGCGGCGCCGCAGCCAGTCGAACATCGGTCCCCGTCCGTCGTCATTGCAGGAGCGTGCGTAGAGGGTGCAATCTGACCGCGCGCCCCCGCGCCCCGCAAGCCCGCGCGGGGGCTTGGATGCGGGACGCGTTTCGGTGTATATTTGCGCAGGGTGTCCGTTGCGTGGCCCCGCGCGCGCGGCACCGCCGACCGCCCCCGGCCGCGCGCCGGATCGCTCCCCATCCCCCGCCTTGTTGAAGGACCAAGGGACAGGCTGAATGGGAACCTCATTTCTCAGCTCCGAAGAGTACGACGAGCTGGCCCACCGGCACTATGACGCCGGCGAGTACGACGAAGCGCTGGGCGTGCTCCGCGAGGGGCTGGCCCAGTACCCCGAGTCCGTCCTGCTGCAGGTGGGGCTGGGATACACGCGCGTGGCCCGCGAGGAGTACGCGTGGGCCCGACAGTGCTTCGAGCGCGCGCTGGAGCTGGACCCGGAGTACGAGGACGCCTGGGTGGGGCTGGGAGAGACGCTGCTGAAGTTCGGCCGCGTGGACGAGGCGCTGCAGTGCTTTGCGCAGATCGACGAGATGGGGCTGGGCGACGACCTGGAGCTGGGCCTTACCGTGGGCCGCGCCCTCTACCGCGAGGGGCTGTTCACCGACGCCCGCGCCCGGTTCTCCGCCCTCTCCGCCGCGCACCCGGACTCCGCGGAGCTGGCGGCGGCGCGCGGCTACACGCTGCACGCGCTGGGCGACGACCTGGGCGCGCGCCGCGAGCTGCGCCGTGCGGTGCGGCTGGACCCGGAGCTGCACGAGGCCCGCATCTACCTGAGCCACCTGCTGCACGACCGCGGCGACCACCGCGCCGCGCTGGCGGAGCTGGAGCAGGTGCCGCCTTCCGAGCACTGGGACACGCTCTCGCTCTGGCGCTACGTCGAGCTCAAGACGCAGCTGGACGGGGTGGCGGAGGACGACGCCTGGTTCCTTCCCTGGCGCGAGCGGCTGGCGGAGCTGGACGGCGAGCCCGACGACATCGACCACCTGCTGGCGGAGGTGGAGGCGTCGTTCGAGGGCGCGGTGGACGAGGGGGCGCAGGCGGCGCTGGAGCTTTCGGCGCAGATGGACTTCATCATGAAGATCCTGGGCCAGCCCGGCCCCGCCGACGCCGCCGCCAGGCCCGCCGCGCACCGCGTGCGCACGGCCGAGGGCTCCGTCTTCGAGGGCTCGTGGGACGACATCGTGCGGGGGATGCGCGACTCCTGCGGCGAGCCGGCGATGACGCTCACCGCCTTCATGCGCCGCGCCGCCCGGCAGATCCGCGAGCGGACGGGGCGCGACGTCCCCTGCGACAGCGCGGAGGCGTTCCTGAAGGCCGGCGCGCGGATGGGGCTGCTGAAGATCGAGCAGTGACGCCCGCGCCGGAGCACCCCACCCGCCGCGCGCCCCGCCGGCCGTGACCCACGACCCAGAGAGCACCCTGCGCCCGCTGCGGCAGCGCGCGTCCGACGTGGACGCGCTGCGCGCGGGGGCGCCCGCCGCCGCCCTGGTGGTGCGGGTGGCGCGCGCCGCCGAGGCCACGCTGCGCCGCATGCTGCGCGACGACCTCACCGCCCCCGTGGAGCTGCGGCTGCGGGCCCTTTCCGAAGACGACCTCCCCACCCCCGACCTGCTGGCGGAGCTCCGCCGGCGCAACCGCCTGCCGATGGAGCTGGCGGCGGCGTTCCACGACCTGGACCTGGCCGCGGAGCGCATCGCCGGCGGCGCGGACCCGGCGCCCCGCGACGCGCCGCTGGCCGTGAGCGTGGCCGACGGCCTGGTGGCGCACGTCCTTTCCCAGCCCGCCGACACCCCGCTGGAAGATCCCGTCCGCGCCGAGTACGACGACCCGGTGCTGGTGGCGGACGACGAGGAGCGCGTGCACCCCGTCCCGGGCCCGCGCCGCCGACGCCGCGTGCGGTGGGAGGCGCTGGCGGCGCTCGCGGCGCTGGTCGTCCTGCTGCTGATCGCCATCCGGCTGCGCGGCGACGACGACGGGCTGCGCCGGGGCGAGGCGGCGCTGGCCGCGGGGCGCGTGGCCGAGGCGGAGCGCGAGTTCCGCGATTACGCGGAGGAGCATCCCGACGAGCCGCAGCCGCACGTGTACCTGGCGCGCATCTACCGCCAGGCGGGGCGGCTCGCGGACGCCGAACGCCAGATCCAGACGGGGCTGCGCGCCGCGCCGGACGACCCGGGGCTGCTGACGGAGCAGGGGTACCTGCTGCTGGACACGGGACGGGCGGCGGACGCGGTGCCGGTCTTTCGCCGCGCCGTGCTGGGCGACCGCGAGTCGCGCCGCGCCTGGGCCGGGCTGGTGGGCGCCCTGCGCGCCGCCGGCCGGGCGATGGACGCGGAGCAGGTGCTTCGCCAGGCGCCGGCAGACCTGCGCACCCGCATGCGGGTCCCCCCGGACAGCGCTCCAGTGCCCTGACCGCACTCTCGCACCTTCGCACTCTTCCGTGGACGCACTCGACCGGCTGTACCGGCGCGTATCCCTGGCCCTGGCGCGCGACCCCGGGCGGCCGCTCAGCGTGGGCGCGCTGTACCAGGAGGTGGTGCCGTACCGCCTGATCCGCTCGGAGCTGGGGTTCGCGGAGCTGGCGGAGTACGAGCACGCCCTGCTGCGGCTGCTGGCGGGCGAGCGCGAGTACCTGGAGCTGGACCGGCCGGAGGTGGCGGAGGAGTTCCGCCGCGAGCTGCAGGCGCCCAACCCTATCCTGGGCATCTACCGCGACTACGCGGAAGTGGGCGTGCAGCCCAACCCGTTCGCGCCCCAGCCGGGGGACCTGACCGCGCCGCCGCCCGTCGTCGTCGCCGCGCCGGCCGCGGCGCGGATCGACCTGCCCCCGCCGGGAGAGCGGACGGATCCGGGGGCCTCGACGGCCGCCGAGCCGCCGATCTCCACCCGTCCCCGGCCCAGGCCGTGCCCCGGCTGCCGCTCGCCGCTGCCGGTGGACCGCGAGGCGCGCTTCTGCCCGTTCTGCGGCAAGTGCCTGGTGCCGGTGCCGTGCGCGGACTGCAGCGCCATGCTGGAGCCGGAGTGGAGCTTCTGCGCGCAGTGCGGGGCGCCGCGGCACCCCGACTGGTCCGCCGCCGCACCGAAGCCGGAACAACGCTTGCGGTAGCGCGCGCCGTTTGGCGGCCCCGCCCGGTGCATGGATCGGCGGCGGTCAGGGGATCCAGGCGTTGCGACGGAGCCGATGCGGAACGTGCGGGCGATGACGGCGGCGGCGCTGCTGCTGCTGGCCGTGTTTTCAGGATGCGATCGGGGTGGCGGGGGGCGGGGCGGGCAGAAGGGTGCCGACGGCGCGGATGCGCCGGGGGACTCCGGCCCGCCGCCGGGCCAGCTGCCGCAGGGCGTCACCGTGCAGCAGGGCGACCAGGGGCGGCGCCTCTATCGCGAGACGTGCGTGATGTGCCACGGCGAGGGCGGGCGCGGCACGCAGTTGGGACCGTCGCTGGTGGATTCCGAGTGGTCCCGCGGCGCCGGCACCTTCGACGAGGTGATCCAGGTGGTGACGGAGGGCGCCCCCGCCACCGAGCAGTACGGCGTACCCATGCCGCCGAAGGGGAACGGCACCTTCACCGACGAGCAGATCCGCGCCGTCGCCGCCTACACCTTCTCGCTCTCGCGGCCCGCGGGATCGTAGCCGCAGGCAACCGCCGCCGGCCCCGCGCCCGGCGGTCGATGCCGATCGGGATTCTGATCAGGTAATCTGCCGTCCGCCTGCAGGAGCGAATGATGCTCTTTGCTTCTCTGATCCGGTAATCCGCTCGAGGACCCCCGGTGCTGGCGGTCCGGTGTTGTCCGCGAAGACGGACAGCGTGTAGTCGTTGCGGCGACTTTAGTCGCTGGACGGCGGTCGCGACGGGGCTTGGTTACCGGATCAGATACGCAATGGGCATCATTCGCCGCTACAACTTCACAAAGTCCGCCTGCGCGGACTGCCCGCCCGCGATCCGCCCTGATTGGCCAGAATCGGAGCCGCACGCAAAGCCCCGCGCAGCTGGCGGGGCTTTCCGCTTTTCCAGCCGCGGCTTCAGCCGCCCGTCGCCGTCGCCTGCCGTTCTCGCTTGCCGGGCCGCGCCCCGTCCTGGCCGCCCTTGCGTGCTCCGGCGGGTGGATCGTCACGGCGTCCCGCGGCGCGGGGCGCGTGCATCCACGCCTCTCGCGGTGCTCCCGCACCCCCAGCCCGCCGAGCCGATGGCACACGATCGATGCCCGCGGCTGGCCTCCCGCCAAGAACGAAATCTGCATCTCGGCCGGTCGTGATCGGCACGAAAGCCTTCTCCCCGACCGAGCTGGCGCTCCGGCTGCACGAGAGCACCGGCTCCCATGCCGCATTCCGCACCCTGGTGAACGGAGTGCGCGAGGCCGCGCCCGTCCACCGCGCCTGGTGGGTGGGGCGGGAGCCGGCCGAGGCGTGGCCGGACGAGGCGGAGCCCCCCGCCGGGCCGGCCGCGCGCGCGGCCGGCGACGCGGGCGTGGTGCTCTGCGGACCCGGGGACCCGTGCGGAGAGGGGCTGCAGCCGGGTACCGAGGCGCTGGTGCTGGCCCTGGGCGAGGGGCTGGGAGGCGTGGTGCTGGTGGCGGATGCGGGGACGCTGGGCGAGCCCCCGGCGTGGGGCCGCGTCCGCACCGGCCTGGTCACGGTCGCGGCGCGCGAGGTGGAGCGCGACCGGCTGCTGCACCGCGCGGAAGAAAGCGAAGCGCTGCACATCCTGGGGCTGGCCGCCAACCGCACGCTGGATCCCGACGAGGTGCTCACCTTGGTGGCGCGCTTTACCCGCACGCTGCTGGGCGCGCACTACGTCACCGTGAGCACGCGCGAGGACGACCACGTGCGCACCATGGCCGCGGTGGGGCTGCGCGCCAACGATCCCCTGCTGGACGACGACCCCCTGGCCGTGCGCGTGCTGCAGGCGGAAAGCCCGCTCGTGCTGGGCGGCGAGCACGGGGCCGCGCCGGGCGAGTTCCCCTTCCACGCCGCGGAGGGGATGGAGGCGGGGCTGGGCGTGCCGCTGGCCCTGTTCGGCAGCACCTTCGGCGCGCTGGTGGTGGGATATCGCCGGCCGTACGCCCCCACCCCGCAGGACATCCGCCTCACCCTCACGCTGGCCGGGCACGCGGCCGTGGCCCTTTCCAACGCACGCCTGCACCGCGCGCTCGCCGAGCGCAGCCACGACCTGGCCCGGGCGCTGGACGAGCTGCGCGAGACATCCACGGCCAAGGAGCGGTTCTTCGCCTCCATGAGCCACGAACTGCGCACCCCCCTGAACGGCATTCTGGGCTACCAGGGGCTGGTGCTGGAAGGGATCGCGGGCGAGCTGCCGCCCGCGGCGCGCGAGTACCTGGAGCGCGCCAACCGGGCCGGACGCACCCTGCTGCGCATCGTGGACGACGTGCTCAACTACGCCCGCATCGAGGGGGGACGGGTGGAGCTGAACGTGCAGCCGGTGACGGTGGCGGACCTGGTGGACGACGCCGTCCTGACCATCCAGCCGCTGGCGGGGGAGAAGGCGCTGCACCTGGTGGCGGAAGCGGCCCCGCATCGCGAGATCCACACCGATGCCGGCCGGGTGCGGCAGATCCTGGTGAACCTCCTTTCCAACGCCGTCAAGTTCACTCCCTCCGGCGGCCAGATCACGGTATCGCCGTGCGAGCTGCGCAGGCGCGACGGGGCGGTGCACGGGCTGGAGGTGCGCGTGCGCGACACCGGCCCGGGGATCGCGCCCGAAGACCAGGCGCGCGTGTTCCTGGAGTTTGAGCAGGTGCGCGGCACGCAGGGGGGGACGGGGCTGGGGCTTCCCATCTCGCGCAAGCTCGCGCGGCTGCTGGGCGGCGACCTTACCCTGGAAAGCCGCCTTGGAGAGGGCTCCACCTTCGTGCTGCGCCTGCCGCTGGTGGCACCCGTCGCCGGGGGCACGGCGCTTGCCAGATGACGCCCGCTCGAGAAACGCCCATTCCTCCTGACGGGACGCAACGATGTTTACGGCAAGCACTTGGCTCCGCTCCGCCGCGCTGTCCGCGGCTGTCCTGGCCGTCGCCGGATGCGGCGACGTTCAGCCCGGCGGGATCACCGCGCCGGGACAGGCGCTCGCGACCCAGTCCACCGGGCCCACGCTGCTGGAGTGCCCGGTAGAGACCACCACCAGCACGTCGTCGCTCATCGGCCCGCTGGGCGGCGTGGTGAGCGTGGGCGGCCACCAGCTGGTCATTCCGCCGCTTGCGGTGCTGGTGCCCACGCAGTTCACCGTCACCGTGCCGGCATCGCCGTACGTCCGGGTGGACATCACCGCCGGCAACGGGCAGCACTACCAGTTCGAGAAGCCGGTGAGCATCACGCTCAGCTACGCCCGGTGTACGCGCAGCAACATCGAGAAGGAGAACCTGCGGATCTTCTACGTCGATGACGCCAACGTCATCCTGCAGGACATGGGCGGCACCGACGACAAGAACGCCCGCACCGTCACCACGGGGACGGACCATCTCAGCGGGTACATCATCGGCCAGGGCTGACTTCACCGGCGCGCGGACAAGGGGAATGGGAGCGCAGGCTGATCCCGGGGCCTCGCGGCGGGTGCGCGCCGCGGGGCCCGTCGTTTCCGGCGGAGGGCCGGTGCGCGACACCGCGGCGGCGCTGCGGGCGCGCGCAGAAGCGGCGGAGCGCGAGGGCGACTGGGCGGCGGCGGACGCGGCCTACGCGGGGCTGTTCGACGCGGCGGTGCGGGAGCGGCGGATGCCGCTTGCCGCCGACGCGCTGCGCGGGCAGGCCCGCGTGCGCCAGCAGGAGGAGCGCTTCGAGGAGGCGGACGAGTTCGCCTGCCTGAGCCTGGAGATCGCCGAGCGCAACGGGCTGCGCCAGGCCGCGGCCCGCGCGCTGAACACCTGTGCGGCCATCCGCTACCTGCAGCGCGACTACGCGCAGGCGCGGCGGCTGTTCGAGGCGGCGCTGGAGCGCGCGCTGGACGTGGGCGACGACGTGCTGATCGGCTGGACCTGCCTGAACCTGGGCGTGCTGGCCAACATCCGGGGCGACCTGCGCGAGGCGCGCACGCGCTACCTGGAAGGCGTCGCCTCGTTCGTACGCTCCGGCAACAAGCAGAACGCCGCGCAGGTGTACAACAACCTGGGGATGGTGTGCGCGGACCTGCAGGAGTGGATGGAGGCGGAGGTCTGCTTCGACCGCGGGATCGAGATCGCGGGCCGCCTGGGCGACGTGCCCGTGCTGGCCACGCTCTACGCCAACCGCGCCGAGCCCCTGCTGCGCCTGCGCAACCTGGGCAAGGCGCGCGAGTCGCTGGACCGCGCGGAGCAGTTGGCCGCGCGGGTGGACGCGCGCGGCACCCTGGCGGAGGTGGCCCGCTTCCGGGGGATGGTGGCCCGCGCGGACGGAAAGCTGGCGGAGGCGGAGGCGCAGTTCGACCGCGCCCTGGCCATCGCGCGCGGTGCGGGGATGGAGCTGGAAGAGGCCGAGGCGCTGCGCGAGGTGGGCGACCTGCGCCGGCTGCTGGGCGACGAGGAGGGGGCGTTGAAGGCATTCCGCCGCGCGCGCTCTCTCTTCGCACGCTGCGACGCGCAGGCGGACGCCGAGCGCGTGGACCAGATGATGAGCGAGCAGGCGCACGCCCTCGCGTGACCGGCGCGCCGGATTCCTCCCGGTCCGTCGAGAAACGACGTCTCGCGCGGAGAACGCCGGGGGCGCGGAGAGAGACTGCTCCGCGCCCTCCGCGTTCTCCGCCTGAGGCCGTTCCGCCGCGGGATGCGCACGCCCCGGCGCCTTGCCGCATCCGCCGCGCGCCCGGTACTTTCCGCGCCGTTCCGATCCATCCAATCTCCCGACCAGACGGAAGCGCGACAGGATGCCGAAAGTAGCGGTGCTCCCCGGCGACGGCGTGGGCAAGGAAGTGACGCGCGAGGCGGTGAAGGCGCTGCGCGCGGTGACCGCCGGGACGGGGCTGGACCTGGACCTGGTGGAGTGGCCGCACGGCGCCGACCGCTACCTGGAGACCGGCGAGGCCATCACCGACGCCGAGTTCGCGGACCTGCAGTCCAGTTACCAGGCCATCCTGCTGGGCGCGCTGGGCGACGCGCGCGTGCCGGGGAACGAGCACGCGCGGCAGATCCTGCTGGGGATGCGCTTCCGGCTGGACCTGTACGTCAACTTCCGTCCCGTGCGCCTCTTCCACGAGCGCCTCACCCCGCTGCGCGAGAAGGGCGTGGACGACGTGGACTTCGTCATCTTCCGCGAGAACACCGAGGGCGTGTACGTGGGGATGGGCGGCACCTTCAAGCAGGGCACGCCCGACGAGGTGGCGGTGCAGGAGGACGTGAACACGCGCAAGGGGGTGGAGCGCATCATCCGCGCGGCGTTCGCGTGGGCGCGCGCGAACGGAAAGACGCGCGTGACGATGAGCGACAAGGCGAACGCCATGGAGTTCGCCGGGGGGCTGTGGCGCCGCGTGTTCAAACAGGTCTCCGCCGAGTATGCGGACATCGAGAGCGAGGCGCTGTACGTGGACATGCTGGCGATGGACATGGTCCGCCGACCGGAGCGCTACCAGGTGATCGTCACGGGCAACCTGTTCGGCGACATCCTCTCGGACCTGGGGGCGCAGCTGGCGGGCGGGCTGGGGCTGTCGCCGTCGGGGAACATCCACCCCGGGCGGATCGGGCTCTTCGAGCCGGTGCACGGCTCGGCGCCGGACCTGGCCGGGAAGGACCTGGCCAACCCCTTCGCCGCGATCCTGACCGCCGGGCTGATGCTGGAGCACCTGGGCCGCGGGGACCTGGGCAAGCGGCTGGAGAACGCCGTCCGCGACTGCATCGTCGCCGGCGAGACCACCGCCGACCTGGGCGGCACCCTGGGCACCGCCGCGGCAGGGGACGCGGTGGTGCGTCGGCTGCAAGCGCGGGCATGACGGACCAGCTCGCGCTCGGCGTTGATCCGCCCGCCCCGATCATCGCCCTGCGCGACTGCCTGGGCGCCGAATGGCCGTTCATCACCGCGTCGCGCGAAAAGACGGACGCGATGATGGAGCGGCTGTGGCGCGAATTGAACCATCCCCACCTGATTCCGCACGACACCACGCTGGTCGTGTTCGGCTCGCTGGCGCGCGGCGAGTTCACCAATGGCAGCGACGTGGACTGGACGCTGCTGGTGGACGGTGCGGCCGAGCCCGACCACCAGGTGGCCGCACAGCGCATCCGCTGCCGCGTGCGCGAGATGGGGCTCAAGGAGCCCACACCCGGCGGCCCGTTCGGCAGCCTTACCTTCAGCCACGATCTGATCCACAACATCGGCGGCGACGACGACACCAACCGCAACACCACGCAGCGCCTGCTCCTGCTGCTGGAGTCGGAGCCGGTGGGAGACCCGGGTGCGTACGATCGCGTCGTCCACAACGTGCTGGTGCGGTACGTGGAGGAAGACATCACCAGCCCCGGCGACACGGCCTACCACGTTCCGCGCTTTCTGCAGAACGACGTCGCGCGCTACTGGCGCACCATGGCCGTGGACTTTGCGCACAAACGGCGTGAGCGGGGGGCGGCCGGGTGGGCGCTGCGCACGGCCAAGCTGCGCATGTCACGCAAGCTGATGTACGCGGCGGGGCTGCTGAGCTGTTTCTCATGCGATTCCGCCTTCCGGTCCCGGCGGCGCACGCAGCCCTGGCACGACGCGCAGCAGGTGGTGGAGCACCTGGCCGGGCTGGTCCGGACCACGCCTCTGGACATCGTGGCAGGGGTCGTATTATTGTACTTCGGTGAATTTTCGGGTGTGGCGCAAAAGCTGTTCGGCGCCTACGACGAGTTCCTGGGAATCCTGCACGACCAGGCCAGCCGCGACCACCTGAAGGCGCTTCCCCCGTCGGCGGCTGACAGTGATCCCATGTACCAGCGTGTGCGGGATCTCGGCACGGACGTCCAGGACGCGCTGACGGAAATCTTCTTCACCCGCGACACCCCGCTGCGCGATCTGACCATCCGGTACGGAGTGTTCTGATGGAAACGATCGGCTACTCCACGGGCTCCCTCGCCCGCTCGGACGTGCGCCGGGCGCTTCGCCTGCTGGAATCGCGCGACACCGGCGCGCTGGAGCTGTCGGCGCTGCGGGTGCACGAGCTGGCGCCGCTGCTGGACCTGCTCTCCGACCTCCTTCTCGACGGCTATCACCACCTCTCCGTCCACGCGCCCAGCGCCTTCACCGCCGCGCAGGAGGCGGCGATCGCCGGGGCGCTGCTGCCGGTGGCGCGGCGTGGGTGGCTGGTGATCCTGCACCCGGACACCATCCACGACCACGCCCGGTGGGCGCCGTTCGGCGACCGGCTGTGCATCGAGAACATGGACCGCCGCAAGCCGGTGGGGCGCACGGTGGACGAGCTGCGGCCGGTGTTCGCGCGGCTGCCGGACGCCTCGTTCTGCCTGGACGTGGCGCACGCGCGGCAGTGCGATCCCTCCATGGGCGAGGCCCTCCGCATGCTGGACACCTTCCGCGACCGCCTGGCGGAGGTGCACGTGAGCGAGCTGGACGCGCAGAGCCGGCACGTGCGGCTGTCGCCCGCGGGGGTGTGGGCGTACCAGCAGCTCGCGGGCATGATCCCGCTGGAGATTCCCGTCATCATCGAAGCGCCCGTCCAGCCGGACGAGATCGACGCCGAGCTGCAGGCCAGCCTGGAAGCGCTGGGACGGCTGGTGGCCGTGCCCTGTACCGCGTAGACGCTCGATGAGGCTGCTGCGCTGGTGCTGGTCGTCTCGGTTGCGGCCTGTGCGACCGCCATCCAGCCCGCGCCGGCGGACAGGCACCCGTACGAAGTCCGCCTCCTTTCCGGGCACTTGGGCACGCCTCGCGCGGACGCTGGAGAGCTGGGTGGAGCCGGGCAGGACGTCATCCGGCAGTTCGAGGCGGTGACGCTGGACTTTCGCCGGATGCGGCTGCGGTTCCGGTAGGCTGCCGGCGGTTGCGTGGCGATGCGCGCAAGGCGCAGGGGCAGCGCACGGGCGGATGGAAACGATGGACACCGGTCCATCTGAGGCCGAACGCGGAGGGTTTTCCGTAGCCGCTTCCCACCATCCCCAGAGGTCCCCATGCCGCTTTCAGGAACCGTGAAGATCGCCGAGGCAGGGGTGCTCGGCCTGGATTTCAACGCCGACGGGCAGACCATGACGCCCCAGCTGGCCGAGGCGTTGCGCGATGCGGGCTACCGCTTCTGCCTTCGCTACGTGCCGCGCGAGGCGGAGGCAAAGACGGTCGCGTTCGACCTCCGCAAGCAGGAAGCGCAGTTCCTTCTGGATTCCGGCTTTGCACTCATGGTGGTGCAGCACTTCGAACGCGATCCCGAGTGGGTGCCGTTCGCCGACAAGGGGAGGCGCTACGGCGCGTTCGCTGCCCAGTGGGCCCGGGAGAAGATCGAGCTTCCCGAGGGTGTCTGCGTTTTCCTGGACCTGGAGGCGGTGAAGAGCGGCACGCCCAAGCAGGACATCATCGACTACTGCCTGGCCTGGCACGGCGAAGTGAAGGCAGCCGGCTACGCGCCCGGGATCTACGTGGGCAACAGGGCGCGGCTGACGGGGAAGGAGATCGCGGAGAAGCTGCCGTTCGAGCACCACTGGGAGGCGTTCAACGAGCAGTTCGAGATTCCCACGGGGATCCAGCTCAAACAGATCTTTGTGACGGCCACATCCCCGCTGCGGCCTGCCGGCGCCAAGGGCTTCCGCTTCCAGGCGGACCGGACCAGCATCGACAACAAGGGCAGGGCCCTGCGCTGGCTGGCACCCTGATCTGACGTGTGCCTCCCCTCAGCCTCAGAAGATGAACGGTTCCATCGAGTGCTGCTGAAGCCCCGCGCAGTTTGCGGGGAACTCTGTGGGGAGAGTTCTAAGTGCAGAAAGGAGGGGACTTACGAGGCATCCGAGACTGCCTACTGTCAGTTGCAACTGTCAGTTGGCAACTTTTCGGTTCCGAAAGCGGCGAACCGGACGTCTCCACCGCGCGGCAGCGGTGGGAGGGCGTCCAGCCGAAGAGCCGCGATCGAGAGCCGCGACCGACTTTTCAAGCTTATCCAGCCCAACGAACTTGTACACCCGGTTCAAGGTCTCCGCCGATGTTCCGACGAAAGCGACCTGGTGTTCTACGGCGTGACGGTCGAGTCCTGTTTGTTGCCCGACCCACCCAGGTAGCCGCCGTCGTAGCTGGGAGCGGTGGCGTCCGGCGTCGTGGGCGCCGGAGCAGTGCAGGCGGTCGTCGCGGCGTGGAGTGATGCGTGGATGCTGCTGATGACCGGGCCGCAGGGTTCGCGAGACGCTGCCACGCTGTTGGAGCTGGCGTGCGCGGCGGCGGCCCTCGGGGACCTGCGCCGGATGGAGCAGGCCGCACGGGTAGACATTGACGCGACGCCCAGCCGCAGAGGCGCGGCGCGGGAATCGGTAGCACTGCAGGAACTCGTGCGGGGATTTCGTGCCGACCTGTCGAGTCGGGCGCGAGCCGAGCCATGAGGCGCATTCGCTTCCGTGACCGGCACCTCCTGGTGCGGGCGTAGGGGCCATGAGTGACGATGCTAACCCTCAGCGGCCCACGCCGTCGCTGGACCGTCTGCGCGTGCGCGTTAGAGAGCGTGTGGCTTCTACCTCGCTAAAGCGCGTTGCGCGCGCGGTAGGGATGAGTCCGGCCGCTCTGGATCGTTTCCTCAACCGCAGTGGCTCCATCCTTGGCAGGAGCCGCGCAAAGCTGTTCCACTGGGTTAATCGGATTGAGTCCGAGGCCGATGAGGCGGCGGTAGCCTGCGGGAAACTGATCGAGGCCCTGGTTCCCGACCTGCCGCCTGATGCGCAGATCATCGCCGCTCAAGCGGTTCAGCGCCGGCGCGTCCAGCGTGTGACGACCGTGTCGCCCACGACGTAGAGGTGCCGCCGGGTGAGGTGGACGTTGGCCGCAGAGCCCTGCGGCGAAACGAAGGAGTAGCGATACGTGCCGCCACTCGTCGCGTAGACATCCACCGCGCCGCGCGGGTGGCCATCCACTTCAGCGACGGTGAGCACCCACACCTCTTCTCCGTCCACGCCCATGCCAATTGTGCTGAGCGCCTGCCGAGCATCTCGCTTCACCGTGCTGCCGCCACCGCGGTAGAACTTTAAATCCGGGTATGGCTTCGGGTCCACGCTCTCGCGGTAGTATACCAGCGCCCCGGAACGAGCGAAGCGCGCCAGGTAGCCTCCGCGCATCGGCCCATAGAGAATGTCGCCGTCTGGCAGCAGGGAGATCTCGCCTTGCAGTGCGACTGTGTTCCTGTCCTGGTCCGCCACGAGCCGGCCGAAGCCGCCCGCAGGGACTCCCGTGGTGGTGAAGTGGTAGAGCAACCATTCCGACTTCCCGAGCAGGACGTAGCTGCCGTCGGAGTAGAGGGCGAAACGGTTTGCGGGCACCTCTACCCTCAGCGTGCGCACCGGCTCTCCCCGGGCGTCGAACACCTGGATCCGTCCTTGCGCCGGGTCCAGTACCCACACCTCTCCGCCCGTGGTGACCTGGAAGTCCGTCGGATTGAGCAGTTCGCCCGGCCCACGCCCTTTCCCCTTTCCGTAGCTGCGCAGGAAGGTGCCATCGGGCGAAAATTCCTTGATGGTGCGGTCACCGAAGTCCAGCACGTACACATGGCCGTTTGCTGCCTCGAGGACGTCCACCGGATTCAGCAGCCGGTCTCCGCCGGCCGGGAACCGTACAGGCGTGGGCTCCAGCGGATCGCGACGCCACGAGCGTTTGGAAGAGTTGGACGGAGTCGCGGAGGGATACGCGCCAGCTCCGGCGGCGGGGACCTTCCGCACTACCACGACGGCTGCTGCCCCGAGGAGCGCGAGAGCCAGCAGACCAAGCTTCAATCGACTCATAGGCATCCACCCTTGGCAGCGTGTCGCGGCTCGCCAGACGGAACGGATCTGGGCGATCCGGGCCTGTGGAACGGTGCATTCGACGGCATCACCCCCGGTGGACCCACTGGAAATGTGGGCAGAGCGGGAACTCGATGGTGTGGGTTCCCCGTGCTGGGTGATGCCGTCCACCCTTCACAGAGTGGTACACGCGGTGGCAAGCACCGCTGTCGCCACCTTACTGGTCAGGGCTCCGAGGGAGGAGGAGTCCGGATCGTCGTGTAGCACATTCCGCCGCTCGGTGGCCGGTAGCAGTCGGAGGAGCCGCCGGAGCAGCCGGCGTCGGTGCAGAAGCCGCCGGCGGCCGAGGCACATGCGGTCTGCTCCGTGATGAGACCGGCCCCGATGCCGGTGATGGTGTACGGAGCCGCGCTGAGCGCTGCGGCGAGACCGGCGACGGCGAGCAGTTTGGATGAAGTCATTGGCACTCCTCCTGAAAAATTTTACGTCCCGGCGCGCCCACATGAAGTCATTATACGGCGAAGCCATGTGTTCTCCTAGCAAACATTAGGTAGAGCAAGAGACCAGCGCGAGTACGGCCCCGTCTACCACTTCTCCGTCAGCTTCCCGCCGGACGACAACGTGAACCGCGAGCCGATGCGGCGGGGTCTTCCTCGATGAGTACAGGGAGGGTGGCCGGACGGCTTTGGGCGTCTCCGGAGCCGCCCGCCGAATCTGGGCAGGCCGCGCATGCTGGCGAACGCCCCGAGCAGATCGCTCAGGATACTCGGAATGGGCTCGGAGCGTTTTCGGGCGTACCGCGCCGGAGGCGAAGACCAGGGCGTTCGGCTTCGGGACGCGGTGGGAGAAGTCGGCTGCCGTCGCGGCTGCGCTGCAGACTGCGCAGCGCGTCGAGGCGGCGGTGCGCGCCTTTGAGGAGGCGCCATCCCGGCCGGAGATGAACCGGCTGGACGAGCGGCGCAACACCGCCGAACGCGCACTGCGGCGCGCGGGAAGCCACACCGGACCCAGCTCGCACGCGTTGGAGAAGCAGATCGGGGCGCTGATGAACCGGCTCGTGGGGAGTCCTCAGCAGTACGCCGTCAGGGCGATGGGACCCTTCGTGCAGGCTCCGCTGCGGATCGTCAGCACGGTAAACCAGCTGCGGCAGCTCGCCGCGATGGTCACGGCGCCGCACATGGCGGTCGCCCAGGCCGCGTGGAAGGCGGCGGGTGAGATCGTGCGCGGGATAGAACGAGGGAGTTGACGGGCGAGGGAGGCAGAGGTCCCCAGCGCCGATTCTGGCCAGAATCGCACCGGGAAAGCCCGGCCGCGTGTGGCTGCGGCGCTGCCCCTGCCCGCCGTGTCCCGAAGGCGCCTTACCCCGCGAGCGGCCCGCAGTAGCAGCGGCACGCTCCGTCGCGGCGCCGCTGACCCGTCGCCGGGCGGGGCATCCTGCACGCCGGCGGGGTTTTCGGTGGTGCGGCACGCGGACCCCGAAAAGTGTGGCGAGAGCGTCCCATCCGGGGATCCCGCGATCATCCCCGGCCCGTATTTTCGCCCGGAAACACGGGCCTTTCAGCGGCGCCAGGGGGTGGATTGCTTTATGCGGCTTCGTGGCCTGCCCGGGCCGGGTTCAATGGTCCGGTGGTCTTTTGCGTCCCGCCTGATCATCCGTCCGCCATCCCCACCGAAACCATCCGCCAGGTGCGGAGAGGAGGTACTGATGCGAGC
>DATAAG010000541.1:0-2059 GCA_036260235.1 Longimicrobium sp. | reverse complement strand
GCGCTACCTGCAGGCCCTCGCCACCCTGGCCGGCGCGACGGGGCGAGAGGCGGGGGTCCGCCGCCTGGCGGCCGGGTCCCCCGCCGGGGAGTGCAGCGGCTGCACGCGCGGCCGGATCGCCGCCGAGGCGGTGCGGCTGGTGCGCGCGGGAGCCCGGGCCGGCGCGGACGACGCCCCGGCCCACATCGAACGGGCGATCGTGGCCGCCTGCCCCGTCGGCGTCCTGCAGCGCGCGGCGCTCTCGACCGGGCTTCGCGCGAGCAGCGGGTAGGTTGCGCCGGCCGGGCAACGTCGCGTTCCCCGATCGTCCGCGCGCGTGATCAACGACGCCGCACCCACTAACGCACTAACGCACTCACGCACTCACGCACTCACGCACTTCAGTTCAACGCCTTCACCTCCGCCACCAGCTTCTCCAGCGACTGCTTGGCGTCGCCGAAGAGCATCTCCGTCTTGGGGTTGTAGAACAGCTCGTTCTCCACGCCCGAATACCCCGCGGCCATGCTGCGCTTGAGCACGATGATGCTGCGCGCCTGGTCCACGTTCAGGATCGGCATCCCCGCGATCGGGGACGACGGGTCGGTGCGCGCGGCGGGGTTCACCACGTCGTTGGCGCCGATCACCAGCACCGCGTCCACGTGGTCGAACTGGTCGTTGATCTCGTCCAGGTCGTACAGCCGGTCGTACGGCACGTTCGCCTCCGCCAGCAGCACGTTCATGTGCCCCGGCATCCGCCCCGCCACGGGGTGGATGGCGTACTTCACCTCCGCGCCGCGCTTCTCCAGCAGCGTCGCCAGCTCGCGCACCGCGTGCTGGCACTGCGCCACCGCCATCCCGTACCCCGGCACGACGACGACCTCGCGGCTGAAGGCCAGCTGCACCGCCGCGTCCTCCGCCGTGGTGGAGCGCACCGGGCGGTCCGCCAGCTCCGCCACGGCCGCGCCCCCTTCCGGCGCGGCCCCGAACGCACCGAAGAGCACGTTGCGGAAGGAGCGGTTCATCGCCTTGCTCATCAGCACGCTCAGCAGAAAGCCCGACGCGCCGTCCAGCGCCCCGCAGACGATGAGCACCGTGTTGCCGATGGCGAACCCCGTGGCCGACGCCGCGAGCCCCGCGTAGGAGTTGAGGAGCGAGACCACGACGGGCATGTCCGCGCCGCCGATCGGCAGCACCATCAGCACCCCGATCACCAGCGCGCACCCCACCATCACGTAGAAGAGGATGGGGTTGTCGGGACGGAAGATCAGGAAGACGAAGATCCCCACCGTGGCCGCGAACAGCGCCAGGTTCATCGTGTTCTGCCCGCGGTAGGTCACGGGCGTGCCGGTGATGAACCCCTGCAGCTTGCCGAACGCCATGAAGCTGCCGGTGATGGTGATGGCGCCGAACAGCACCTCGAACCCCAGCGCCGCCATCGTGGGCCGCGGCACCTCGCCCCGCAGCAGCCAGTACTCCGCCACGCCCACGAGGGTGGCCGCCAGCGCGCCGAACATGTGGCTGACGGCGATGCGCTGCGGCATGGCCGTCATGGGCACCCACATCCCCAGCGGGTAGCCGATGGCGGTGCCCAGCAGCAGCCCGCCGATGATCCAGTCGTAGCGGACGATGTCGTGGTGCAGCAGCGTGCCGATGATGGCCAGCAGCATTCCCAGCGCCGCCTGCTGCATCCCCCGCTGCGCCCTGTCCGGCCGGGTGAGGGAGCGCAGGCCCAGGATGAAGAGCACCCCCGCGGCCAGGTAGGTGAGCTGGATGGCGATGCCGCGCGCGTCCGTCGCGATGCCGATGCCGTGCGCGGAGGCGGGCTCCGCCTGCAGCAGCATGGCGATCATCGCGGCGCTCCTTCATCCGGCCTCGCGCCGTCGCCGCCGCCGGGGAGGCGCTTGCGGAACATCCGCAGCATGCGGTCGGTGATCAGGAACCCGCCCACCACGTTGATGGTGGCGGCGGTGACGGCGATGAAGCCCAGGATGGTGGCTAGCTCCCCCCGGTTTGCCCCCGCCAGCACCAGCGAGCCCACCAGCGAGATGCCGGAGATGGCGTTGGTGGCGCTCATCAGCGG
>DATAAG010000540.1:0-5292 GCA_036260235.1 Longimicrobium sp. | reverse complement strand
GGCCGACGCAGCCACGGGACGGGAAAGCAGGGGTGGTGCGTCCGAGGGCACCCCCCTCCCCAGCCCTCCCCCACGAACTGCGTGGGGAGGGAGAACGGCAGGGTGACCTCTGGAGCGTCGTTGGAGGTCAACCTCCCCCAGGGGTCTTTGGGGGGAGGTTGGCGAGTCTTGCGAGCCCGGAGGGGGCGCTGCCGGGAGCCTGCCACTAGCGCACTAACGCACTCACGCACTTCCCTGCGCCCCCACCGCCTCCCCCGTCTGCACCCGCCACAGCGCCGCGTACATCCCGCCCGCCTCCGCCAGCTCCTCGTGCGTGCCGTGCTCCACGATGCGCCCGCGGTCCATCACGTAGATGCGGTGCGCGTTGCGGACCGTCGAGAGGCGGTGCGCGATGGCGATGGTCGTCCGGTTGCGGCTGATGTGCTCCAGCGAGCGCTGGATCGCCGCCTCCGTCTCGTTGTCCACGGCCGACGTCGCCTCGTCCAGCACCAGGATCGGCGGGTCCTTCAGGATCGCACGCGCGATGGCGATGCGCTGCCGCTGCCCGCCGCTGAGCTTCTGCCCCCGCTCGCCCACGTTGGTTGCGTACCCCTGCGGCAGCGCCGCCACGAAGTCGTGCGCCTCCGCCAGCCGCGCCGCGCGCTCCACCTCGTCGTCCGTGGCGCCGAAGGAGCCGTAGGCGATGTTCTCGCGCACGGTGCCGGGAAAGAGGAAGACGTCCTGGCTCACCAGCCCGATCGCCCTGCGCAGGTCGCCCAGGCGAACGGTGCGGATGTCGGCGCCGTCCAGCAGCACCGCCCCCGCGTCCAGCTCGTACAGCCGCAGCAGCAGCTTCACCAGGGTGCTCTTTCCCGACCCCGTGGGCCCGACGACGGCCACCGTCTCCCCCGGCGCGATGCGGAGGGAGAAGCCGCGCAGCACGGGCTCGCGCCCGTGGTAGGCGAAGGTCACGTCGCGCATCTCCACCGCGCCGCGCACCGTGCCCGCAGGGAGCGCCAGGTGCCCCGGGTGCGCCTCCACCGGCGTGTCCAGCACGCCGAAGATGCGCCGCGTGGACGCCATCGCCCGCTGGTACTGGTCCAGCGTCTCGCCCAGGCGCGTCAGCGGCCACAGCAGGCGCTGGGTGATGTAGACCAGGAAGCTGTACGTCCCCACGGCCAGCGCCCCGTCCAGCACCTGCAGTCCCCCGAAGACGAGGGTCCCCGTGAAGCCGATGAGGATGAGGATGCGGATGAGGGGGACGAACGCGGCGCTGTAGCGGATGGCGCGGCGGTTGGCGTCACGGTACGCCTGGCTGTCCGCCTCCACCCGCCGTACCTCGTGCTCCTCCGCCGCGTACGCCTTGATCGTCGTCACGCCGCTCAGGTTGCTGGCGAGGCGCGCGTTCACGGCGCCGGCCTTCTCGCGCACCATGGCGTACAGCGGCTCCAGCCGGTGCTGAAAGCGGATCGATCCCCAGACCACGAACGGCATGGGGAGCATCGCCATCCACGCCACCTCCGGCGCCATCACGAAGAACGCCGCGCCCACGACCAGCACCGTCGTCACCACCTGGATGATCTCGTTGGCCCCGCGGTCCAGGAACCGCTCCAGCTGGTTGACGTCGTCGCCCAGCACGGAAAGGAGGCCGCCGGTGCTGCGCTCCTCGAAGTAGGCCAGATCCAGGTCCTGCAGGTGCGCGTAGCCGTCCAGCCGCAGCTCGTGCTGAACCGTCTGCGCCAGGTCGCGCCAGAGCACGCCGTACAGGTACTCGAAGGCGGATTCCAGCAGCCAGGCCACGAAGGTGATGGCCGCCAGGACGACGAGCTGCTGGCGCGGGTCCGGGAACCCGAAGCTGGCGATGAGCGAGTCGCTGCCGCGCACCACCACGTCCACGGCCACGCCGATCAGCGCCTCCGGCGCCAGGTCGAAGAGCTTGTTGAGGACGGAGCACGCCGACGCCGCCCACACCTGCCGGCGGTGCGGGCGCGCGTAGCGGATCAGCCGGCGGAGGGGCTGGGCGGGGTGCGCGGCGGCGGAATCGGGAGCGGTGGACACGTTCGGGCGGATGGGCGGATGACGGGCGCTGCGCTCGCGGCGCCGATGCAGCATCTTACCACCGCGCTCGCCGGCGAGACAGCGGCGGCGCCCCCTCAACGGGCCGTGAACGATGATCGACCTTCTCGACGAGGAGCCGCGCGTGGCCGCCGCGCGCGTGGGGCTGCTGGCCCTCCGCGCCGCGCTGGCGCGGGAGGGCCCGCCGCCGCCGAACCGCTTCCGCCTTCCCGGCATCGCCCGCCCCCTCAGTCCGGAGACCGCCGCCCTGGAGCTGGCGCGACTCCCCCGTCCCACGGCGCTGGAGGGGGCGGTGGAAGGCGGCGTGATCGTCGTGGCCCGCAGTGGCGAGGACTGGCTACTCGGGCCCGCGCCCACACGTCCGATGTTCGAGCGCAGGGCCGGGCGGCAGCCGGCGGAGTATCCCCGGCTGCCGGTCTGCTGCATCGGCGCGGGCGAGGCGCTGCTGGTCACCACCGCAGCCGCCGAGGCCGGCGTACGGGATTACCCCATCCTCCCGGGGAGCCACAACGCCGGCCCGTGCAGCCTCTACCTGGGCGACTACCCCGGGACCGCACGGCAGGCGTACGAGGCGGGCGCCGTCGGGATCATCCGCTTCCACTTTCCCCGCGACGCGCGCTCGCCGGAAGCCGCGGGCGACGTGATCGTGCTGACGAGGGACGGAAGCCCCCGCCGGCCGCGCGTGCTGGAGCATGCGCCCGCCGGGCTGCCGTGCGCCCTCTGCGGCGCGCCCCGCTCCGAGTGGCGGGAGACGGCGACCTGGAAGAAGCCGTGGCGCGAGCGGCGCCTCTGCTCCGCGTGCGTCGCGGCGCGGCTGGTGCCGCAGGCACTCGCCCGGGCGGCGGCCCTCGACGAGTGGGTGGACGCCCTGGAACCGTCGTAGTGGCGAGAGATGGAGCCGGAGGTCTCGGACGACCTGGACCGCCTGGAGGCACCCTTCCGCCACCTCCCCATGCCGACGGAGCTCCGCGCGATCATCGACCGCTGGCGCGGCCGCCTTTCCGGCTGACCCGCGATCCGGAAGACGTGGAAAACGAACGCCGGGCCTCTCCACCTCGAGAGGCCCGGCGCGGGAGTTGTGGGTCCGTGCGGATCAGCCGCAGCAGGCCTGCCAGTCGGTGGCGTTGCTGGGCTCGACGCACGCGTCCGTGCAGCGAGGCCCATCCGACGGGCAGTCGACCGCCGTTCCACACCCGCAGCTACAGCCGTAGTAGGTCGGGGCCATGCTGGAGGTGGACGCGGGTTCGGCGGCCCAGTCGTCGGCCGTCGAGAACGTCTCCACCTGAAGGGCGTCCAGTGACAGTTTCATCGCCATGGTCATCGCTCCTGAATGGCGGGTGGAAAGTGACCCGGAACTCCGGGCAGGGGCGGAACGTTTCGGGCAACTCCTGTCTGACGAGGGGCACGCGATGTCGCCCTGGACGCGGCGGATGAACAACCCGCGGCGCTCCGGGTACGCGGATTGCCCCGGATTCAGCCCTTGCAGCCGATCCGGTCCGCGCGATCACCCGCAGTCCCCGCAAGTCCATGCGCAGCATCAACCTGAACCTTCGCCGCGCCTGCGTGCCGGCGCTGGCGGCGGCGCTGGTCGCCTCCGCCGCGGCCCCCGTGCTGGAGGCGCAGTCGCGCACCCGCCCCGGCGGCGGCTCGCGCACCGGCACCACGCAGACGCGCCCCGCGCAGGAGCGCGCGCGGACGGGCAGCACCCAGGCCCGCACGCAGACGCAGCGCGCGCCCGCCAACCCGCTGGCGCGCGTGCGCTCGCGCGCGCTGGAGCGCGGCGGCTACGCCGTGGTCATCGACCTGGACGTGAACCGGCTGTACTTCGCGAAGGGTCGGCGCGTGCTGTGGTCGGCGCCGGCGGGGACGGGGACGGGGATGCGGCTGGAGAACGGCCGAGGCGAGTGGGACTTCTCCACCCCGAACGGCACCTTCCACGTGCAGTACAAGGAGCTGGAGCCGGACTGGATCGCCCCGGACTGGTACTTCATCGAGAACGGCCTGCGCGTGCCGGCCGCGAACTCGGACGCGCGGCGCTTTCCCCGCGGGCTGGGCTCCGCCGCCGTCTTCATCGGCCAGGGGCTGGCCATCCACGGGACGGACAAGCCGGAGCTGCTGGGCCAGCGCGTGTCGCACGGCTGCATCCGCCTGTCGAACGCGGACGCGCTGCGGCTCTTCCACAACGTGCAGGTGGGAACGGAGATCGTGATCGTCGGCGGGCGCGACATCGAGCCGGCCCCGCCGCCGCGGCCGTCGTCCTCGTCGTCGCGCCGCAGCGGCCCGCCGCCGCGCGATCCGGCGATCGTGGAGCTGGAGGAGCAGGACACCTACGACCTGCTGGACCAGCTGGACGACGGCCTGTTCGCCGCCGTGGCCGCGGAGGGGACCACCACCCGCTGGCACCAGGTGGCCAGCGTGCTCCTGCTGCGCGGCACCAAGGAGGGGGACGACGACGCGCTGACCGGGATGCTCTCGCGCATCACCGAGCTGGGCTCCGGTCCCCTGCGCGACGAGTACGCCACCTTCCTGGCGGACGCCTTCAACCAGGGCCCGCTGCGCACTATCGAGGCGATGGCGGGGATGGACCGCGACACCCGCGCGGCCGTGGCGCGCGCCATCGTGGAGAGCAGCCTGGCGCTCTTCCCGGGCGATCCCAACAGCGTGGCCGCGCCCTGGCCCACGCGCCGCGCCCCCCGCACCGCCGTGCGCCGCGGCGCCCAGCGCGCCTGGGATGCCCTGCAGCTGGCGGAGGACGCGTACCGCGAGCGGGCGGGGCTGGCGGTGCGGTAGGGCCCGCCCCCGGCCTCGCTCAGGCTCGTCCACCCCCTCCCGCAAACTGCGCGGGAGGGGTGTAATACCAGATCCGGAAAAGCACCTGTCATTCTGAGCGAGCGCCCGCGCCGAACCGACGGATGAGCACGGAGCCTGTGGCGCGACCGAAGAATCTCCGCCCCTCGCGCCGAGCCCCGCCCCGGACATCGTCCCGGGGAACTCACCGTGGCCGCGAGATCCTGCCGCCCAGCGTACAGATTCTTCGGTCGGCGCGCATGCTCGTGACCGGTCGGCAAGATCCGGGGGGCGCCTCCCTGAATGGAAGTCCGGTGCGAGCCGCCGCGCCCCCTCCGGGCTCGCATGACTCGCCCACCTCCCCCAAAAACCCCTGGGGGAGGTTGATGGGGACGAGAGATTCGTGCGAGACGTCTTTCGTCCTACAGGATCGGCGCAGCCGTTAAGGAC
>DATAAG010000539.1:0-13626 GCA_036260235.1 Longimicrobium sp. | reverse complement strand
TTGATGGGGACGAGAGATTCGTGCGAGACGTCTTTCGTCCTACAGGATCGGCGCAGCCGTCAAGGACTCAGAATGACAGGCGTTTTTCCGGATCTGGTCTCACACAGCGTCACCAGAGCCAGCAGAGCTCATCCCTCCGCTGACTCTGTTGGCTCTGCGTGGCCGACGTGTAGCGAGCGTACGGCGCGGAACGGAGCCGGGGCACTCCCTCAGTGCGACTGCAGGGGAATGTCCAGGGTGACGATCTCCGGGCCGGTGTCGCCGGCCTGGCTCCAGACGGGGCTGCCCGGCACGCGGCTCCGGTTGTCACGGCGGTACGTCAGCGCCAGGCGGTACTGCGCGAGCGGGAACGGCGCGGCGCCCGGCATCAGCACGAAGAGCCCGGTGCCGTCGGCCTTGCGCAGCACGTTCACGTCCAGCGGCACGTAGTCCTCGTCCGGCAGGAAGTGGCGGGCGTGCACCACCGTGCCGTCCGGCGCCACGATCCGCACCTCGCGGCTGAAGAGGATGCGCCACGCGCGGCTCACGCTCCTGGCGTCCAGCGCGGCGAGCTGCACCGGGGTCGCGTCGGGCGGGTCGGCGGCAAGGCGCAGCAGGGTGCCGGCGGGGAGCGTTCCCGCGGGAGCGAACGCGTGGCAGGGGGTCCAGGCGTGCGCGGCGGCGTCCTGCGCCAGGGCCCGCGCATCCACCGCCACGCCGCTCTCCGGCCGCAGCGGCCACGCCGCCAGCCGGCTCTCCACGCGGTACCCCGCCAGGTCCGCCGCCTCGCGCAGCAGCACGTCGACCGACGCGAGGTGCGTTCCCCCCGCCGCGAAGCGGACGCCGGTGAGCTTGACGCGGCCCGGCAGCGCCGGCTCCGTGCGGGCGTACGGCGTGCGCCGCAGGGAGATCTCCGTGCGCAGCCAGTCGATGGGCTCGGGGCCCTGGACCAGGAAGGCCCGCGCCGTCCCGTCCACCTCCACCCGCGTCACCTGCACCTCGGGGGGATTCTTCCGCGCCGCCGGACCCAGCACGGTGTCCGCGACGGCCGCGTACGCCCGCGCCTCGTCCTCCCCCGGCGCCGTGGCGGGCGGCACGGCCCGCTGCACCGCGGGGAGCACGCCGGCCACGTCCGCGAAGGTGAGGGCCACGCGCCAGGTCTCGTCCTGGTAGCTGTGCAGGTGGTGGACGAAGCTGGCGAAGCGCGAGGTGGTGAACTGGAAGCGGTAGGCCGGCCGCGCGGCCGCGCGGAAGTCGTCCACGCGCACGTCGGCGAAGCGCGCGTCCGGGTTGTCGTACGCGTACAGGCCAACGCTCCCCTGCGCGTGCGCCGCGTCCACCGCGTCGAAGACCAGCGCCCCGTCCTGGTACGCGCGCAGCGAGCTGCCCACGGCCTCCACCGTCAGCAGGTAGTCGCGCCCCGGCTGGCAGGCGAACGCGTCCTCCGCCAGGAGGGTGGCCGTGCCCCCGGCCACGCGCACCAGGCGGCGGAGCGCCCCTCCGCACTCCAGCGAGAAGCGGTAGTGGCTGCCGCCGTCCTGCCAGCGGAACACCAGGCCCATGGCGCCCCCGCCGTCCGTGCGGGCGTACGCGCTCACCCGGACGTCCGTCCAGCCGGCGGGGTGCTCGGGGTGCCCCGGCGCCAGCGACGGATCGCCGCCGTACACCAGCACCGTGCCGTGCATCGCCGGGTCCGCCGGCGCGGCGCCGTCGCGGATGGCGCTGGTCTGCGCCAGGTACCGGGCCGCGGGCGCGGGGGTCTCGCGCACCTCCCAGCGGGAGGGGCCGCCGGTGTCGCCCGCGTCGTGCACCCGCCAGCGGCCCAGCCGCCCCGCCGGCCCCTGCGCCGCGTCGCCCGGGGCGTAGCCGCGAAAGAAGTCGCGCAGCAGCAGGGGGATGAGGCGCGCCTCGTAGACGGTGTCCGGCTCCAGCACCCGCCCGGGCACGGCGGAGGTCAGCCGGCGGTCGCGGAC
This sequence comes from Longimicrobium sp., assembly GCA_036260235.1. Taxonomy (GTDB): domain Bacteria; phylum Gemmatimonadota; class Gemmatimonadetes; order Longimicrobiales; family Longimicrobiaceae; genus Longimicrobium. The sequence continues at coordinate 11,674 of DATAAG010000539.1, read as the reverse complement.
GATGGCGGAGCGGTCGATCTTCGGCAGGCAGCCGTTCGCGCGCTCCGACAGCGCCACCCAGCGCTCCTCGCCCTCCGTCAGCGTCAGCTCCCCCACCGCGCCCCACTCCCCGCTCTGCACCAGCAGGCGGCCCTGCGCGTCGCGCACCGGGCGGTTGTTGGCGTCGTACAGGTACAGCCCCAGGTCTCGGCCGCTGATGCGGTACATCAGGTCCACGTAGTCCTCGTCGAAGTCCACCCCCACGTCGAACGCGCGGTAGAAGGGCTTCGCCATCACCGGCTTCTGCCCCGGGGCCGGGACGGTGGGCGGCGTGGTCTGCCGCACGTAGCGCGTCAGGTCGTCGAGCCCGCTCTCGAAGCTCTCCGGCGTCTGCCCCGGCGGGACCGAGAGCCGCGCCAGGCCGGGAGGACCCTCGGTGCGGAAGTCGAAGAAGGTGGACTCCGTCAGGTGCTGCTGGCCGCCGAGCTCGTCCAGCCCCTGCGCGGACGCCGTGGTCACGATCCGCAGGCGGTAGTGGGAGAACGGCTCCAGCACCTCCCCCGCCTGCTGCCAGCGCGCCACCTCGCTCGCCAGGTGCTTCGCCATCTCCTCCCGGCGCGCCACCTCGCGCGGGGTGGGGCCGAGGGTGGCGCAGATCCGCAGCAGGCAGACCTCCGCCGGCCCGCCCAGGCGCACCCGCCACAGCCCCTCCCCCGAGACCTCGACCGTGTTCTCGCGGAGCTCGGCCCGCCCGGTGGGCCGGCCCTCGCGGTCCAGCCCCACCGCCGTCACGGTCGGGGCGGACCCGGCGCAGACGAAGCAGAGCTGGTGCAGGAACGCCATCCCCGCGGCGGGGGAGATGCGGATCCGCCGCACCTCGCCCCCCTCGAACCGCACCATCTCCGGCTGCCCGACGGGGTTCACCGTCTCGCGGGCGGCCACCTGCCGGCCCGCGGCGTCGAACGCGGTGACCGTCACCGGCGCGGCCCCCAGCGGCGAGGGGTGGCGGGAGAGCACCAGCTCCACCGTGGTGGCGGCGCACGGCAGGGTGATCTCCAGCGGGGACGGCGGCGTGCCCGGCCGCGAGGTGGACGTGCAGCTCAGCCCCGACAGGTCGCCGAGGGTGGTGGCGACGGGGGTGATGGTGCCGATCTCCCCCGCGGCGCCGAGGGCCACCCCCTGCTCCCGAAGCGGGAGCGGGACGACCGTCCGCGGGCGCGCGCGGAAGTCCAGGCACACCCGCGCGGGCTTCGCGGCCGCGACGAACCACACCCGCACCCGACTGGCCGGCCGGGAGAGCTGGATGGTGATCCCGTCCGCCGGGAGCGGGACGGCCGCCTGCACCCCGGGACCGGTGCGGGCGAGAGCGTCGTCCCCGGGGTCGGCGGCGGTCGCGATCGGCCGCGGCCCGGCGGCCTCGCGCGCGGCGGGCTCCTCACCCGGCACGGCGACCTCCGGGCGGAGCCGCTCCAGGGGGACCGGCCGCACGTCGACGATGGAGCGGACCTCCGCGGCGGCGGCGGTGGGAAGGCAGAGCGCCTGGGTGAACCCGTCCACGGGCGGGGCCAGCAGCACCACGCGCCGCGGACCCCGCTGCGGCCAGGTGACCGTGATCTCCGGCTGCTCGCGCGGCCGCCAGGGCGAGTGGACCGGGTGGGCGCGGTCCATCCGCTCGAAGTCGCAGCACACCTCGCGGTCGGGGACGTCCCGCGGCACGCAGGGGTAGTCCGGGAAGCCGGCCAGGAACCCGTCGTCCCCCTGGCCGCCGCCGTGGCGCGTGTAGTCGAACGGCGTCCGCGACCACAGCCACAGCTTGTCGTTGGCCGGCCCCGGCGCCCCCATCCCCGGCACCGGCGCCCAGGAGCCGTACAGCGCGCGCTCCCCGCCGATGCGCGGCCTTCCGGCCACGGCCACGCTGCGCCACGTCAGCGCGGCCTGGTCCCACTTCAGCAGCGCCACCTCCTGCACCGCGTACCGCACCCGCGCCACCCCCTGCCCCGTGGCCGGGTCGCCGATGACCTCGAGCTCCGGCTGCACCGGCTGCGGGTTGATCCCCACCCGCGCGTCGTCGTGCACGGGGCGCCGGAAGCCGACGTGCGGCCGTCCGTCCAGCGGGACCACGGGAGCGCCGGCCAGCGGCGGCCCGCCGCTGTTGTGCCCCACCAGCGGCCAGCTGGTGGTCACCTTGAAGTGCTCCACCGCCACCTCCTTGAGCGGCGGCGGGATGGGCGGCCACGCGGTCTGCGGCCCCCACTCCAGGGTGACGTCCACGGACTTGCTCTTGAGCGGCCTGGGCAGCTTGAGGTAGACCTCCAGCCGGGCCAGCAGGTGGAAGGGCCGGAAGGCGTCCACCTCCACGCGCGCGTCCACGCCCAGCCCCAGCCCGAACCCGAAGACCTTCGCCTCCACCAGCCCGTGCAGCCACACGTCCCCGTGAAAGAACACGGGGTTCCAGCTCACCACCACGTTCCCTTCCAGCCACGCCTCCAGCGTGAGCGCCACCGGCCCGAACCGCCAGCTGCGCGCGTACCCCACCCACGCGCCCGTCGCCAGCCGCCGCGGCTCCAGCATGAAGTACGCGTTGGCCTCGAAGAGCCTGAAGATCTCCGCGCGGATGCGCTTGTCGCGCGGCTCGCGCTCCCCCAGGTACAGGTGCCAGTCGTCGGGCGTGTGGAAGAAGGCCTCCGCGCCGGCGCGGATGTCGATGACCCGGCCGTTCGCCTCGTCCTGGCGGTAGCGCGCGTCCAGCCCCATCAGCACCTGCCCCTGGCGCAGGTCCAGCACCGAGAGCGAGCGGAACAGGGGCTCGGCGCCGTCCAGCTCCGCGCGCTCCTTGAGCAGGTTGGCCTTCCCCTCCAGCAGGATGATGGGGCCGGGAAAGACGATGACCAGCAGCGCCTTGCAGGCGAAGGTGAAGCCGTTGTCGTTGGTGCCGATGGTCACCCCGCCGCCCAGCGCCATGCTGCCGCGGCGCGGGTCCCATTTGTTCACCAGGTCCGCGACACCGGGCTGCGGGAGCTTGTACCAGTGCTCGTACCACCCGTCCTCCGGCTTGCGGTTCGGCTCCATCTGCAGCGCGAACAGGCCGGCCATGCCGTACAGCGACAGCGGCAGCGAGCCCAGGGGGATGCCGGTGGGCAGCTCCACGCCCAGGTAGATGGCGAAGAAGTTGTAGCTCCCCTGCGGACCCCCGCTGACGTAGCCGAACACCACCTTGGCGTCGATCTCGAGCTCGAGGGCGATCAGCCTGAGCTTGATGTCGCCGTCGAAGCGGCGCACCGGCTGCCCCCCGATGACCAGGTCGCGGTAGGAGACCGCGCCCTTGAAGTACAGCACGTCGGGGATCTCCAGCTCCACCCCGATGCCGTTGAAGCTGAGCTTCGTGGGCGATCCGTCGTCGTACCAGGTGATGCGCAGCCCCTCCACCGACGCGCCCGCCGTGAACCCGTCCACCAGCTTGAGCCCGCCCGAGAACCCCATCCACCTCCCTCTCCCGCCGTTCGCCCCGTCGTTCGTCGTCCCAAACCCGAGTCTGGTGATGCTGAGCTTGAAGCCGTAGAGGTTCAGCTCGTACTGCTGGCGCAGCGCCAGCCACCCCCCTTCGAGCTTGACGTGCCCTTTCGAATCGATCGACAGCTCCTCCACCTTGAACGCCGGCCAGACGAGCCCCTGGTCCTTGCCGAACAGCGGCGTGATCTCCCCGCTGAGCTTCGCCACGAAGACGCCGTCCTTCACCCCGAACCCGATGCTGTCCAGTTCCATCTCCAGGAGGTCGGGCCGGGTGAGCTTGTAGAGACCGTTCGGCCCGGTGCTGGTCAGCCTTGCGGAGAACCCTCCATCCATGCCGATCCCGATGTCAACCTCTACGGGCTCATCGAAGAACGGCAGGAGAAGCTTGCCTTCGATTCCTGCTTCCTTGAAGGTGTTTTGCCTGACCTCCAGCGTGATGTCTTCGAGTCCGAACGGAATTCCGAAGAGAGCGCCGGCGCCGTGCCCGGAGAAAACCTTCGTGTTCTTGTCGTACGCCGGCGAATAGTGCGCTTCCAGCCTGCCGCTCACTCCCCCGGAGCCGACCACGCACTTCTTCAGCACCAGGTCTTCCGGCACCAGCGAGGGGAAATCGTCCGGCAACTGAACCTTCGCTTCACCGATGTAGACTCCCATGAAGCTCTCGTCGAAGCCCGCGGCAGTGACCTCCGGCAGCGTACCGGTGCGTGAAAGGTCAAGCTTGACGTCTTCGGCCGAGATGATGATCCCGCTGTTGCCGATCATCACCGGTCTCAGGCTGAATGCGTCGAACCCCTCGAGGTGGAGGTTGAAGCTTTCGTCCAGGCTGATGGCGCCATGGACTTCGATCTGGGCGTACGGGGGCGGAGTTGCTCCGGGGGATTCCGGTACGGGCTTCAGGATGCTGGGCGGAAAGCGAAGCCCCACCGTGACGTCGTCCACGCGCGCGCTGAAGCCCCTGGGGCCGAGGAAGAAGCTCGTATCGAGGAGGGTGGCGCCGGCATCCGTGGTTCCGAAGACGATGGCGAGGCTCTCCACGCCGGGAAACCCGAGCGCCGCCTCGCCGGCAACGACGAGCTGGATCAGCAGGCCGCTCCCGTCCCGCCTGTTTACCAGCGCATAGTTGGTGAAGAAGAGCCGATTCAGTACCGGGGCCAACAGGCCGTCGGAAGCCGTGATGAAATCGGTGGGGACGCCGGCCTCATCGATCAGCCTGCGGATGGGGACTGCATAGTTCAGGACGCCCATGAAGACCTCCGTCTCATCTGCCGTCGGGATCCACGTATTCGTCCCAGAACGTGGTGTGGGTAGCGAGCTCCCCCTCCAGATCCGTATGCACGTAATCGGCGATGTGCGCAGAAGCGAACCGCCGCTCGGCCAGCCAGTAGTGCAGGGCCAGCCTGTGATCCTCCAGCAGGGATTTTCCCGATTGCGGCACACCCAGGTGCTCGGCCCACAACTGCACGCGGAAGTCGCGGGCGAAGCGCCGGGCGCCATTGTCCAGAGCCCCATCCACCATCACGATGTCCATCTCGCTGTCATGGGTGTAGCTCCGCCGGTTGCAGTTGGCGGATCCGATCTTGGCGATGACGTCGTCGATGATCCAGACCTTGCTGTGGCAATAGATCTCGTCGGGGTAGTCGGCGCTTCCGGAGGTGTGGGGGCCGTCGCCCTCCGTCGGCAGTCCTCCGGATCCGGCGCTGACGGATGGCGCACGCTTCAGGTAGAACACATGCACCTTTTCGGGTGCCACCGCCCTGAGCCCTGCGATGAACGTCATCCGCCTGAAGCGGTTCTGACCGGGATGCGACTCAAACAAAGGAAACAAAGGATGCTTGACATTGTACAGCCAGCCCTGCCTGGCATGGTTGGGGACGACCATGATGAGGTAATCGATCCTGGGGAGCGCTTCCTTCAGGTGCTCCAGTACGCCGACCGTGTCTTCTCCCGGGCCGTACGCGAGCCCTCCGGGGTAGGGCGTGAGATACTGGTCCTCGATGTAGATGAACTTTCGCGCCTTCTTGATCGCGCGCAGAAACGCCTGGAGAGGGGTGGTCGACCCTGAGGGTGCGAAGGGATACGGATTGGTGACCAGCCGCGGGTAGGTACAGGCCACCTGCACAAAAACGCTTCCCCCCTCCACGGTGGGCGCGTCAGAGCTTACCGGGATGCTGCTGGGGGATTGAGGATGGCTGTTCCAGCGCGCTTCGAAGACCTGGCGGATGTCGGCTACGGCCGGGCCCTCGACCTTTGCATGAACGTCGTGGTAACCGGTCCCGCCCGCGCCGTGCCGGGGCGAGTCGCGGCGATTGGCGTTCAGATCAACGCCGCCGCAGAACGCGAATTCGCCCTCGCTGCCACGAATGACCAGGAACTTCTGGTGGTGCGTGCCCGTCCGGTACAGCGGGACCGTGCATTCGTGCGTGTGATCGTCGAGGATCGCCTGGCCATTGCCCCCATTCAGATGATTGATGTCATAGACTTCCATGGAATTCTCGTCGTCCACCTGCTGCTTCCACAACATTGCCCGTACCTGGGCCGTGTTGGCATCCGCGAATCTCGTGAGCTGGGCCATCGTCGACGACGAATCGCCCGGGATCAGTTCGAAGGTGTTGTCCATCCACCAGCCGGCCAGGTACATGAAATGATCCGGCTGCGTGAGTGTGCGGATCGCTTCGGCATATTGACGAAAGACTCCGGCGCCGGCTTCACCTGGCCCGCGGAGGGCATCCAGGATGGGTGTGATCCGGTTGTTCTCCGTATATCGCGGCAGGGTGGGAACGTTCGCCACGAACCAGCCTTCGTCGTCCACCAGCGCAGGGTTCAACGCCATGAAGATCGACTGGAGCGCCCAATGGTCGGCCGTGGTGAAATTCCGCATGGCCGAGCTCTCGGCTACGTCTCCCGAGGGGAGCTCGGTGAGAACGTGATCCGGGATGTCTACGGTGCAGAACGTGGTGGCGGCGGGCAGTTCCACCGTCCCTCGATCGCCGTCCTGAAATGCGAACGGCGTTGTCTGTCCACCGTCATAGACGATCGCCGTGCCGGTGAACGGGCCGTCATACTCATTGCGCAATTCGAGCAGGATGCGACGGGTGGTCAGCGTTGCCAGCGCGTGGTTCGGCGTGGTCAGACGAATGGCGTCAGGAGCGGCCGCCGCGCGCGTGTAGAAGCTGATCGGATCCAGCCGGCGCGTGGCCGCGGCGGGATCGATCAGCTCTTTCATTCGGTCCCAGCCGTCTTCGTCCCACAACCCGTTGGGAACGAAGACGATCTCAAAGCCCAGGCGTCCCCATCCAGCCGTGCCGCCAGTGGTACTCGGAACGAACATCCGGTCACCGGCATGTACGTCCACAGCGAGCTCGCCGTTCAGGAACTTGCTCAGCTGGTCGGGCGGCTCCGGAGGCGGGAGCGTGGCGATCTCCAGTTGCTTGATCGAGATCCTGAAGTCGTCGAGCGGCACCGTGGGCCAGGCCTCCGGGGAGGGGCTGATGGTCGGCGGCAGTTCGGGGATGACAAGGTTGCGATAAACAAAGACGGCGATGCATTTCCCCGTGATGAGGGAAAGGTCGTTCATCACCCCGAGATGCGGAACGAGCACCAGCGTGCACGTCTGCGGCGAAAGGGGGTCCAGGACGAGCCGTGCCATCCCCGAGACGACGGCGACGACCCGATTCTGCGCCAGTTGGGAGGGATTTATCTCGATTCCCAGGTCCGGATGAAAGCCCGCCGTGCCGGGCCCGTACGGATGTGCTTCCCGGAGATCCGCCGGGGAAGCAGGATTGGGCAGGAACCAGTGAACCTCGGTCGACATCGCTGCGCTCCGATTACGCGGTCAGGTGATCGTACTCCTGGTTCAGCTTGCCCTCCGGATCCATTACGCGCAGGCGATACTCGTACTGCAGGCTCGGCGAACGGCCCTGATCGGTGTAGACGTACGTCCCCCTCGGCAGCCAGCTGCTCACGACCTCCCACGTGGCCGCACCCGCGCGTCGGCGCTGGACCAGGCAGCGCAGGTCGGGGATCGCGGATGTCCACGAAAGCGTGATCTCGCCCGGCAGCGTTCCCGCCACGGGCGGCTCCCACGTCGGCGGAGGCGGGCGAGAATCGTCAAAGGCGCGGCCCGCAAAAACCGGGGACGGAGCAGACACGTTCCCCGCGTCATCCATCGCCACCAGGCGATAGTAGAGACTGGTGAGCCCCGGCACCGGCGCGTCGTCCCACGCGAGCTCGGCGGGACGGGTGGCGGGATCGCCGGGGGAAACCGGCTCCGTGTGCACCCGCTCCATCAGCCGGATGTCGCGCGCGGCCTCTTCGCGGTCGGTGCGGTAGACGCGGTACTCGGCCAGGTCCGGCTCGCGGTTGGAGGCCCACCGGAGCGTGATCCGGCGGTCGCCGCCGAGCACCTTCGTGATCACGGGGGCCCGCGGCGGCGCCACGTTGGGCAGGTACACGGGCGGGGTGGAGGGGCCCAGGGGGCCCAGGTTGTGGGCGCCGTCCACCAGGGCGGCACGGTAGAAGTAGCGGTTGGTGGCGCGGCCGTCGAGCGTGTCCACGTACGCCCGCTGGTTGGGGTCCAGCACCACGCCGTCCGCGTTGTCGGGGCCGCGGCGGTTGGCGCTGGCCGGGTCGGCGGGGTCCAGCGGCTGGATGGTCAGCTGCACGAACGCGCCCTCGTTCCCCGGCAGCCCCGCCAGCACGCGGAGCGCTCCGTCGGAGAGCTGGCGGTAGTACGCCATCGCCTGCCGGCGCGCGGCCCCGACGGCGTCCTCGTCCGCCCCCGGGGCGGCGGCCAGCGTGTCCAGGTGGTCCAGCGCGTCGGCCACCTGCTGCCGCCCGGCCGCGTTCCACCCCGGCGGAAAGAGATCGGCATCCAACGCGTCCAGGGGCCCCGCGGGGCGCCGCGCCCAGTCCGCCTGGAAGAGCGCGTCGTCCAGCGCGCGAAACACGTGCAGCTTGAGCAGCGGCTCCGGCTTCCAGCGGTAGGTGAAGAAGGAGCGGTCGTGGTAGTCGGCGGGCGAGGCCCAGTAGCGCGCGTCGTCCATCAGCGCCGCGGGCGCGGGCGGGAGCTCGCGCCAGACGCGGTAGATCTTCGCCGGGGGGCCCACGCGCCCCTCGTTCCCCGGGCGGCCGCCCCAGTCCCCGCCGGTGCGCGCGTCCGCCGTGTGCGGCCTGCCATCCGCCGCGCTCACCCCCACGTGCGCGTAGACCACCGGCTCCGCCAGCGACGGGTTCAGCGGGATGGAGGCCGGGTACGGGTCGGTGGGCGGCGGAAGGAAGACCTCGTAGACACGGTCGCCGGCGGGATCGACCTGCACCAGGTTGCTGTGGAAGCCCACCGCGAAGCAGCGGTCCTGCCACGCCGTCGGCTGGTCGCGATCGGCGGGGGGGAGGGCGCCGGGGTGGAAGTAGATGCGGAACTCCGCGGTGTCGGGCGCCTGCCGCTGGTGGGCCCGCGTCCACCGCCAGCGCACGCGCAGCCCCACCACGGACGGGCCGACGCCGGCGTACCAGGTCTGGTGGGCGCCGTCTTTCCGGAGATGGGGATCGAGCGGATCCAGCGCGTACGCCTCCACCGCCGTGGGCATGGGCGGCGGGGTGCGGTCCAGCAGCCGCAGCAGCGCCGGCGCCCCCCGCGCGCTGTGCCGGCCGAAGAGGTCGATGCCGCTCACCTGCCAGCGGTACCAGCCGTCCGGCAGGCCGCGGTCGATGTAGTGCAGCGGCACCTGCGGCCAGTCCGGCGGCCGCTCTGGGGCGGAGCCCCTGGGCAGCCGCGGCTCCGTGACCATCACCGGCCGGGGCTTGCCGCTGGAAGGCACCTTCGTCACCAGGACGGGCGTGCCGCCGGGCGCCGGCGCGGACCCGTCTCCCAGGTCGTCGCGCCAGACCAGGTACGTCACCGCGCGGTCCGGCAGCAGCGCGCCGGCGGCGTCCCATCCCACGTCCCAGCGCAGGCCGGCGCTGTTGGGGGGCTGCGGGAGCACCCCCTGCGCGTCGGGAAAGGTGCTGCCGGGGAGCGCGTACGCCTGCGGGGCGCCGGGGGGCGGCAGCGGGGGCGCCTGCGCCGCGCGCTGGTTGAAGACGATCCACCCGTCCAGCTGCGTGAACCCGGACGACTGGAGGAGGGAGAGCACCTTCGCGGCGCTGCGCTGGCCCACCCCCGCGTGGTCCGCCACCACCAGGTAATCGTACGCCACCCCCGGCGCGGCCGTCCGGTCCACCCAGTACAGGCCGAGCAGCTGTGCCAGCGCCGGGTGCAGCGCCCCGAGCAGGAGCATGTCCAGGATGAAGAGCTTGCTCAGCGTCGGCGGATCGGGGTCCGGCGGGACGGAGACGGCGGGCGGCGCGGCGAACACACGGTCCGCCATCGGCGCGCCGGCCGGGCCGCCCCGCACCAGCTCCACCAGCTGCTGGTGCAGGTCCGCGAAGGTGGTCGGCCCCCACTCCGGCGGGAGCGCGTACGGCACGCGCGCCATGAGCGCTGCCGGAGCCGCGGCCGTGCAGGGGTAGTCGGGCTGCGACACCGGAAGCCCCATGGGATAGGAAAAGTCCCGCAGCGGCTCCCACCCCTGCGCGGCGTCCTGGGCGACCGGCACGTAGCACAGCTCCGCCAGCGCGGCCGGGCCGGGGCCGATCTCCACCGCGGTGATCGCGTCGCCCGCGATGCTGGCCGACACCACCTGCCCCGGCGGGCCGGCGACGGTGAGCGTGCGCACCGCCGTGCTTCCCTGGAACGCGGTCACCTGCACCGAGGGCCGCTCCCCCTCCACCACCTTGCGGGTGGAGCAGAGGTGATGCAGGTACGCGGTGTTGCGCAGCGTGAGGATCTCGACGCGGACGATGCTCTGCCCCGTCAGCCGGATGGTCTCCGGCTGGTTGGGGGGGTTCTGCGTCTGGGCGCTCGCCACCTTCTGCCCCGCCGCGTCGTATGCTTCGACCGTGGCGGGCGAGAGCGTGCGCGTGACCCGCAGCTCCACGGAGTTGCCGGGTCCGGGAAGGCGGATGGAGAGGCCGTATCCGCAGGCCAGCCCCACCAGGGGTCCCACGCTGGTGCCGAGGGAGTCGAACTGTGTCTGGGCCGCCGGGGCGCCGGTGGGACCCGTCACCAGGAACGCGACTCCCTGCCAGATGAGGGGGTTCGCGCGGAAGACGCTCGCGCCCGGCACCGGGGCGGGAGCCGCGAGCATCTTCTCCACCTCCAGGCAGGGCACGCGGAACCCGATGCGCAGGTCCACGCGCCGCGCCGGCTCGCCTTCCGGAAGGTCGAAGCGCAGAAAGGCGCGGCCGTCCAGCGCGAGCTCTACCTGCGTGCCCGGCGCGAAGTCTTCCGTCAGCGCGAGCCTGGCGTCGCTGCTGAGGCAGCCGATGGCCGTGTAGTGGTGGCTGTCCGGCAGGACGCTTTTCTTGAGCCCGCCGATGACACTGCTCAGGCAGAGCGGGGTGCCGGGCCGGGCGGGGCGGCGAAAGAGATGGAAGCCGTGCCAGGGGAACCCCAGGTCGCGGGCAAAGCCCCAGCGAAGGTGGACCCCGTTCGGGAGGGCGGGCTGGAGGGAGCCGGCCGGGGGCTGGTCGTTGCGCACGCCCAGGCCGATCATGGCGAGCTGGTCCGACTGGAGGCTCACTGGAGCTCCGCTTCATCAAGAGGCGCTTGCAGCACCCGTACCGGCGCATGAACCGAAATTCCCTGCTCACACCAAGGTAATGGCCGGTCCGCAGAATCCTACGATCTTCTTCCGGTGCCGCGCCCCGTTCCGGAGACAATGCCCATTGCGAACCGGATCCGGCAATCCCGGCCTCGTCCTCCGCTGGAACTGTCCGTGGAGAGAAAATCTGGCGGCGGTGGAGTCCGCACAGGCGGACTTTGCGAATTTCCAGCGGCGAATTATGCCTGTTGCGAATCAAATCCGGTAGCGCGTTCCGCCGGAGCTCGCCACCACGCTTGTAGACAGCGGTGCAGTCCGCGCAGGCGGACTTCGCGAGTTTCCAGCGGCGACTTCAGTCGCGAAGAAGGACACGGAGAACGCAAAGGCCAGCGCCGCGGCAGCTAATACCGAATCCGGATAAACTGTCATTCTGAGTCCTTAACGGCTGCGCCGATCCTGTAGGACGAAAGACGTCTCGCACGAATCTCTCGTCCCCATCAACCTCCCCCAGGGGTTTTTGGGGGAGGTGGGCGAGTCATGCGAGC